>JAISDR010000217.1 GCA_031264645.1 Prevotellaceae bacterium
GTTCGCCTATGGAAGCGATATTCGCCGTCGTGATGTCAGTCTTGACATGCATGCGTCCATAATGTTCGTGAACCAGAGTATTGTAGTGATTCGTCAGCACGTTGAACTCTTCGACAAACTTCACATACGTTTCCGGTCCGTTGAGATCGACCAGCGACGTTACGCGCCTGGTAATGCTGTGAAGCGCTCCGTCCGTCTCGCGCCGTGCCTGATTGAAGGAGACGCCCGGCTTGTGCAACTCTTCCTGAGCAGTGTCGTCGACATAGCTGCGGAACAGGGCGTTCCGGCTTGCAAGCTCGGCTATCCATGCTGTAAGACCCAGAGCCTGTACGGCAAGGATATAGTCGGAACTGTTCAGCCGTGTTACCACGCTGTCGATGCCTGCTGTTTCGGCGTCGTAACCTGCAGCGGTCAGATCGCCGTAATTTTCGAGCAGGTTGTACACGTGACGTGCATTGTCTCGAATTGAAGTATCGAAATGCTTCAGTTGCGAACGCACTTGCCCTAACATTCCAATATAAACCTGGTCGCGACCCTGATCGGCTTCCGCTTTTTTCTTCGTAAACTCGCTTTTGCGAATCCACTTGTAGATGGAGTCTTCCTGCTTAAGCTTGTTATCATAGTCGCTTATTAACTGGGGCGCATTGATTACCGCCTGAAACCTGTCGCATATTCCATACGACGTCCTGTGGAATTCCACATGATCTGCAATGTTGAAATGACCCAAATCGGGTTTTCTTAATTCTAATACCATCATAATTTTACAATTTACATTTTTAATAATTTACTTTTTTAACATTTACTTATTTCTTATTTTTAAGTTTTATTTCATTCCTGTTTTTCCGTGTTACCATTTCTGTCGTAAAAAGTCGGAATCAGTTCCGGAGTAGCCCATTTACGTCGTAAAAAGTCGGAATCAGTTCCGAAGTAGCCCATTTACGTCGTAAAAAGTCGGAAACCGTGCCGGAGTAACTCATTTACGTCGTAAAAAGTCGGAAACCGTGCCGGAGTAACCCATTTACGTCGTAAAAAGTCGCAAACCGTGCTGGAGTATAATTATTTAAGTCTGATTTTACGAAATGAGAAAAATGTCGAAGGTTTTATGACTTCATTACAGGCGTTTTTTGCCGATATTCCTTACTATGCCCTTAACGGGAAGTTTCGCAAAGTTTGTCTATAAATAACACTCCTCGCAAATGGTCATATTCATGCTGGAAAATAATAGCTGCAAAATTATCTCCCCTTGAATGACCAGTAAGTTTTTCGCGAATTTTTTCTCCGTTTTCGTTGAAATATTCCACTAATATCCATGGATAGCGTACTGAATTTCCGGATATTTCGGGAATAGACAGGCAACCGTCGTTTTCGAAACATACGGTTTCTTCGGGATGTGAAATAATTTGAGGGTTTATAACTGCCTCAAAAGGCATGTCGGGCTTGTCCACTCTTACGATAATGAACAGATTGCGTAAAATCCCGACTTGAGGAGCTGCAATCCCAACTCCTTTTTCAGCTTCCAGAGTAACTTTCAAGCGTTTAATGAGCAATTTCAAGTCATCCGTATCTTTTCCCAAGTCGACTGTTTTCGATTTTTGCCTTAGAACAAGCGAATCCTGTTTGTTGACAGTAAGCAACACTCGAAAAGATTCATTTTCTCCGCCACTGTTAATCAAGTTTTTTTCTTCTTTTGTTATTCCCATTTTATTGCAATGCACAAATATGATAGATATAATAAGTAACAATATTATTTTTACTTTCATTTCTCAATCCGTTAAAATAGCGGATACCTCTTCTGTTGTGATACCCATAAGATCGGCAATTGTATCAATGCTCATGTTACACAGAAACGCAATTTATCGCGGCCATACCTTTATTCTGTTTTCCCCATCCTTCAACTGCTCAAAAGGCCCCGGCGTCGGATTCGCTGTGCGTTTAATTCCGGAATAATCCCTGTCGATGATGATCGGAGCGCCGTCGGGCTGTTCCCAGGCTTCTTTCGTCATTTTTGTCTTGCCGAGCCGTTCGGTGGTCACAGTCTGCGTCTGCAGACCATCCAGTCCCTGTACGGAGAAGGATACATATACTTCCTTTCCGGCGTCTTCGATTTTGAATCCCGGGTCAAAGTCGGGGTTCGAAATAAAGTGTTCTTCGCTGTTGCCCGGCTGAACGGCGCGATGCCAGTATACATTGCCGTCGATAAAATAAGGATATGCGCTGCTGTTGTATGATAAATTTTCGCTGCCGTTTGCGTCGGGATTGACGGGCATGAAAAGGTTGTTGTATATCCGGTCGTCTCCGCTCATGATGATTGACATTCCTGCGACGTCGGTATGGTGCGGCAGATGGTAGGGCGTGTAACGGCTGTCCTGAAAGATGCGCGCCTTTCCGGCAAATATATTGTGCACGTACGCGCCTCCCTGCGATGCGTTTTGCATGCTTACGCCCGAACCGAGAATGTTGTTGTCCACCAGATGCGGTCCGTGGTTTACTTCCAGGAAGACGTCGTCGTGATCGCTTTCATAGATCAGGTTGTTTGATATGCGCGCTCCCTGCGCCATCCAGTCCAGCCATACTCCCCTGCCGGTGTTACGGATGCGGTTGTTGCGTATCCGGACGTCGATGGCGGCATGAAACTTGATGCCGGCAATCTCCGCACCGGCGAACTGGCGCTTTTCAAAGATATCATGGATATAATTGTTTTCCACCGTGCTGAAAGCCGCGCCCATGCTTCCGCAGACGCCAGCCTGTTCGCAGGAAAATATTTCGTTGTTGCGGACAATGTGCGAGCCGATGTTTTCCCTGTTCCAGCCGTTGCGCAGGGTGCGGAATGTTACTTCGATATAGTGCAGCGAGCCGTCGATGCTCGTGTCGCCCAGCCATACATTGTGTCCCGTGCCGCGCTCCTTTCCAAGCGTGATTCCGGAACATTTGGCGTTGCTGATGACGTTGTTTTCGATAATCCAGCCTTTGTTCCAGTGCGTGGCGACCATTCCGATCTGCTCGGCGGTAGGAGCCGCCCACTGCGACGCCGCCTCGCTGATGTGAAAGCCCTGTACGGTCAGATAGTTTACTCCCGGCTTTTCGGGATAGAAACAGGTGCGGCGAAGGCTGATTTCCACCAGTTCCTTGTTTGGACTGTACTTGTGGAAGTTTGCCCAAATGGTAGTGTTCTGCGCATCGCTTTCGCAGTACCATGTATAGAGCGAGCCGTCGGGGTCTTTGCTTCTGCTGTAAACTTCGGGATTGCGCACCTTGTCAAGCGTTTCCTTTTCGTAGAGCGACTTGTTGTTGAGAAATACTTCCCCGGTGTGGTGCACTCTTTTGCGCCCACTGAACCAGTCTCCGTAAATCGGATCGGAGTAGGGATTGTAGTCGCCGAAGAAACTGTTTGGAAGCGTAACTTTCCATACGCCGTCGCCTTCCGCCGTCCATGTATTGACGACTTCGGAGCCTTTGATTTCAACACGTTCGCCCGGCGCGGCTCGATAGACGATCCGGTTGTCGTCGGAAGTTCCTCCGCGCGGAGGATTCACCCACTCGCGATATGTTCCCGCGTGAACGGTGATTACATCTCCCGGATAAGCCGCCTGCGCAGCCCGGTTGATGGTTCTGAACGGAGCCGTTTCGCTTCCCGTCCCTGCATCGTTGCCCTTCGTCGAGACATGATATTCCCGAGCATGCGCCATACTGCCGGCAACCAGCA
>JAISDR010000230.1 GCA_031264645.1 Prevotellaceae bacterium
CGTAAGAAAATTTTAAATTATATATAAATCAAATTGAGATGAAGAATTATAAAAACAGTTTCAGAAACACACTGATGGCGCTGCTGGGCGGCGTCATGCTTTGTGTGGCATGCGGGAAGGACGATGATCCGGACGATCCGGACAATCCCAAAAGCGCAGCGTGCGAAATCGTATCATTCACTGTAAACGGCGAGGCATGGAGCATCAGCGGTACGAACATTACTCACGCTTATCCGGCGGAAACGGCGGAAACAGGCCTTACGCCGACAATTACCCTGTCGACCGGCGCAACGGTAAACCCGCCGTCAGGCGAGGCGCAGAATTTCTTTGCCGGGCAGGGCGTAACATACACTGTTACGGCAGAGGACGGCGTAACGACGAAAACGTACACGGTCAAAGCGACGAGAACGCTATACTCGGGATGCGAAATCGTGTCGTTCAATGTGGACGGCACAGACTGGGACATTAACGATACGGCAATTACTTATGTCTATCCGGCGGGAACATCTGAAACGCCGTTAACGCCTGCCATTACTCTGTCGCAGGGCGCAAGCGTGAATCCGCCGTCAGGCGAGGCGCTGAATTTCTTTACGGAGCAGGGCGTAACATACACTGTTACGGCAGAGGACGGCGTAACGACGAAAACCTACATGGCCAAAGCGACAAAAATGTTCCCGATTGAAGAATATTTGAGTACAAGAACTTTGCGCCCGATTGAGTCTGCAATAATCAATACCGCCAACGAATCGGAGGCAACAGTAAGGCTGGGCGAAATAACCGAGCATTTGATTTGGACGGAAATCCGTTATGTACAATCCAACGGAAACTACAGTGAAATAATACGCAGATATAACGACCAGCCGGAAACGCTGCTCTGTACAAATATTAAACGCGGCGAGAAAATCCAAATCCGTTGTGCATATAATCCGCCGGAGATTTCCGATGAAATCGAAATCGTTACCGAATGGACAGACGGCAGTCTTTTCATGCTAAAATATGACCGCAGAGACTGGACAGTTTTGCCGAAAGGCGGCTATCATCCCTGGGATGATCAGCCTAGAATGTATCCGGAAGAATCGCCTTTCTGGCGATGGCCATCCGGTCATCCGATGCTGCTTGTTGATGAGTACCCTAATAGCGCATGGCATTCAAGAATCGGTACTCCTTTGCCGCAGGCGCTTATAATCGACATGAAAGAGTCGAGAAAGGTTACCGAAGTTGTGCTTGGCAATATCTACGACGGCTACTGGAATCACATAGAGCTTTATTTGACAAACGATCTGCCGATACCCGACTATGAGACATATACGGTAGACTGGAATCCGGATATGAATTCGCGGATATCTGCCTATGAGAACTGGATGTATATAATGAGGGAAAAGATACCCGGCGAACTGCCGGCTGAATCATGGGGTTCTCCGGCAGCGCAGGTGCAGTCTAAGGGAGAGTCCAGTTTGCCTGTTCTCCTGCCGCAAACAATGCAGGGACGTTTTCTGATTGTTCTGTTTCCCGACAGTCGGGACATGACTTATATTTACGCTAACAATATTGAGGTTTACTCCGAATAATTTGTTTAAAGAGATGAGAATCTGAATCAGGATTTCAGGATTAACAGGATAAAGAGGAAGATTAAACGCTTTGTTTAATCTTTCTCTTTTTTCTTCTCCGTTTGCATATTTATACATTTGTCACTACCTTTGTCCTTCTGAAAGATAAAGATAAAAACAGTACAAATGTATAAAAGATACTTAATTACATCGGCTTTACCTTACGCAAACGGACCTGTTCACATTGGACATTTAGCCGGGGTTTATATTCCTGCCGATATATATGCGCGCTATCTGCGCCTGAGAGGACACGATGTTGTATTTATAGGAGGCTCGGACGAGCATGGAGTGCCGATCACCATAAAGGCAAGGCGTTTAGGCGTTTCGCCACAGGATGTGGTTGATAAATATCACAGTTTGATAAAAGACTCGTTTGAGCGTTTTGGGATAACGTTTGATATTTATTCGAGAACAACTTCCCGCATACACCATGAGACTGCTTCGGCTTTTTTCAGAAAGCTTTATGACGATGGAAAATTTATTGAACAGACCTCGGAACAGTTTTATGACGAGGAATCCGGACAGTTTCTTGCCGACAGGTATATTGCAGGAACATGCCCAAGGTGCGGCAACGAAAAGGCATACGGCGACCAGTGTGAATCATGCGGAAGCACTCTCAGTCCAAACGAGTTGATAAATCCGAAATCGACAATCAGCGGCAGCGTACCCGTTCTTCGCTCGACCTCGCACTGGTATTTGCCTTTGGACCGGTATCAGGATTTTCTGGAAGACTGGATTTTGAACAGTCATAAAGAGTGGAAAACAAATGTTTACGGACAGTGTAAATCGTGGCTGGATCAGGGATTGCAGCCGCGTGCGGTGAGTCGCGACCTTTCGTGGGGAGTGCCTATTCCCGTCGAAGGCGCCGAAGGAAAAGTGCTGTACGTGTGGTTTGACGCCCCGATAGGCTATATATCAAATACAAAGGAGCTTTTGCCCGACACATGGGAATTATACTGGAAAGATGCAGAAACAAAACTCGTACATTTTATTGGGAAGGATAATATTGTGTTTCACTGCATTGTCTTTCCGGCAATGCTGAAAGCTCACGGCGATTATATTCTTCCGGACAATGTGCCTGCAAATGAATTCCTGAATCTCGAAGGGAGAAAAATTTCCACTACGGAAAACTGGGCTATCTGGCTGCACGAGTATCTCGACGACTTGCCGGGCAAGGAAGATGTACTGCGGTATGCGCTTTGTGCAAATGCTCCGGAAACCAAGGATAACGATTTCACATGGAAGGATTTCCAGACGCGCAACAACAGCGAGCTGGTAGCTATTTTAGGTAATTTTGTCAATCGGGCATTAGTGCTGACACAGAAATATTTTCAGGGAAAAGTTCCAAAGGCTAATGCTTTTACCGGCTTTGACAGTGAAATAATTGCAGAAATTCCGGTAATCAGGAAAGAAGTCGAAAATCACATCGAAACCTTCAAATTCAGGGAAGCGCTGAAAAAAGCCATGGATCTGTCGCGTTTGGGCAATAAATATTTAGCAGATACCGAACCGTGGAAACTCGCCGCAACAGATATGGACAGGGTTTCGACGATTTTGAACATATCCCTGCAGATAACTGCAAACCTTTCCATTATCCTCGAACCGTTTTTGCCGTTTACGGTAAAAAAATTGCGTAAGATGTTGAATATTGACGCCCTGGACTGGGACAGACTTGGCGAAACCGGTCTTTTACCCGAAGGATACCGGTTAGCCGTTCCCGAATTGCTTTTCGACAAAATTGAGGACAGTGTTATTGAAGCTCAGATAAGTAAATTGGAGGCAACTAAAAAATCCAATGCTCCCGCTACTGCCGGAAATATCGCGCCTCAAAAGGAAACAGTTCAGTTCGATGATTTCGGGAAAATGGATATTCGTACTGTAACAGTCGTCGCTGCCGAACGCGTGCCTAAAACGGATAAGCTGCTGAAGTTGACTATTGATACGGGTATCGATACACGGACTATTGTGTCGGGAATAGCGGAATTTTACAAGCCCGAAGAGATAATCGGCAAACAGGTCAGCGTCTTGCTCAACCTCGCTCCAAGAAAAATCAAGGGGATAGAATCACAGGGAATGATACTCATGGCGAAAAATTCTTCCGGAAAAATGTGTCTGGTGCAACCCTCGGAAATAATGGATAATGGAGCGGAAATAGGATAAACTTTTAGTTGGGAATAGATAGAATTTATTTCGGTAAGTCACTGTAAATATGGATATATTTCTAATATTGATAAATATTTTTTATCAATTTCAAAATTTGACGTAAATTTGAGGCAAAATTTTTAACTGTTATAAAAGTAAATAAAATGAAAAAAATTAGTATTTTAATTATCTTCTGCCTTTTAGCTTTCACTTCATGTGTGACGTCTAAAAAATATAAAGAATTGGAGTCAAGTTATAACAAACTGAAAAACAATTATGAGAATCTGAATGTGAAATCGAAGGAACAGACAAACAAACTCAAACAACTGACTGACGACATCGCCAAACTGAACAGTGAGGCTGATGCATTGAGAGAACAAAGCAGGACTATGAAAAAACAGTACGAAGATTTACAAACCGTGCAGAAAAATCTCTCGAATACCTCGCAAAAGGAGATGCAAGAACTGCTGAAGAAAATTCAACAAAGCGAAGAATCCCTTCAACAAAAGGAAGATGAGTTGAGGGAAAAGAACAAAAAGTATATGGAATTGCAGGCGGCGATGGAAAAACAGGCTGAAGCTCTGGCTATGCTAAAACAAAAAGTTACGGATGCTCTGATTGGTTTCGAAGGTAAGGGACTGTCGGTTGTCCAGAAAAACGGCAAAGTATATGTCTCTGTAGATGAAAAATTACTGTTCAAATCCGGAAAATGGGACATAGAAAAACCCGGACTGGAAGCCTTGGCGGAAGTTAGCAAAATACTTGAACAGAACACGGATATCAACATAGTCGTCGAAGGGCATACCGACAATGTAAAATATTCGGGAACGGGAGTTTTGCTCGACAATTGGGATTTGAGCGTCAAAAGGGCAACGACCGTCGTGCGTACTCTTCTGAAAAACACAACAATCGACCCGAAGAGAATAACAGCTGCCGGTCGTGGTGAATTTGTTCCGCTGGATACGAATGAAACAAATGAGGGCAAACAGAAAAACAGAAGAACGGAAATAATCCTTACTCCAAAATTCGATGAATTGCTGGATATCCTGAATCATTAAGAATGAATAAAAAGTTCTTGAAATACTGCAAAAACAGGAGAATGATTACTGTTGTGATATTCATGACATGGGTGATGTTTTTTGATGATATCAGCATTCCCAAATGGGTGAGCCAGAAGAGAAACACTAAAAATATTCTTGAACAAATCGAAACTCTGGAAAATAAAACCAAGGAACTGGAAGAACGGCTAAAATATAAAAACAACAGGGACACTATCGAAAAATTTGCACGCGAGAATTACTATATGAAACGCAATAATGAAGTTATATATATTTTTGATTGATCTGGAGAGTTTTTCTGTTTTCGATCTGATTTTTTTAATTGCAATTGCCATATCCGTAATCAGTGGCTTTGTAAAAGGATTTGCACGGCAACTGCTTGGTTTGGCGGGTATTTTAATCGGAACTTATTGCTCATATAAACTGTCTTTGGGACTGACCGAATGGTGGCGCGGTCATTTCAATATCGACGCCGATGTGATGAAGATTGTCGTGTTTATTATCCTCTCATCAATAATTTATGCGCTTGTTTTGTGGCTCGCCATGCTGTTAGGTAAAATGCTGAAAATGGCTATGCTGAACTGGATTAACAGACTGTTTGGAATGCTTTTCGGAGCAATCAAGGTTATAATAATATTTAGCGCTCTGGCATACGCAATCCATTTTTTGAAACAGACAGGCGTAGAAATTAAAGATATAGACAAATCAATAGCGTACGGTTACCTTATCCAAATTGCAAATTCGGTATTTTTCTTTTTTGAATCTTCAACAGAAAGGGCATTGCAAATTGCCTTATCCGTAACTTGAAGCTAAAATCCGAATCCTTCTATTTCTTTTTCTTCCTTTTCCTGTTCCTCGAACGGTTTTGCCTGTCCCTGCACTGCGTGACCCTCGACATGGATTGCGCGGAAAGGACGCACGGGGCAAATAAATTCGCATCCGCCGCATCCTACGCATATTTCGACATTTATCTGGGGAATCGTCAGACTGTCTTTATATGGAACCATTGTAACAGCCTGTGTG
>JAISDR010000240.1 GCA_031264645.1 Prevotellaceae bacterium
AAACAGGAATATGACACATCGTGACGGCAGTATAAAGCCATGAAAAATTTCCGAATTACATTAAAAACCTGATTGGGACAAATTATATGAAAATCGGAAGCGTAAAGATACTTTTTTAAAGTATTGTTTTGACCTTAACTTTTGCGAAGCAAAAGGAACTTTACTTAAACAGTAAAGAAATTTTTACTTATAATAAAATTAATTAAAATATTGTTCAAATTAAAACATATAAAAGAATGAACAAAATTGATAAACTGAAAAGACGGAGTACATATATAATATGTATGCTACTCGGTATGATTTTCCTGAATGTTGAACTGAACGCACAGAATCTCAACATTAAAGGAAAAGTAATTGATCCGGACGGCATTGCCCTGGCGGGAGTTGCCGTTGTTGTAAAAGGCAGTACTGCAGGCGCCGTTACGAACGATGACGGCGATTATTCGCTGCCTAATGTACCTGTGGAAAGTATTCTTGAGTACAGACTTGTAGGATATGTTACCCAGGAAATTAAAGTTGCCGCAGGCAAAACTGCAATCAACGTTATTCTTCTGGAAGATTCGGAATCGCTGGAGGAAGTAACGGTTGTGGCATTCGGAACTCAAAAGAAGGAAAGTGTGATTGCCTCGGTGAGCACCATCAACACAAAAGAGCTGAAAGTGCCTTCGAGCAATTTGACCACTGCGTTTGCCGGACGTATCGCCGGACTGATTTCGTATCAGCGTACAGGCGAGCCGGGACAGGACAATGCCGAATTCTTTATCCGCGGCGTTACCACTTTCGGTACAGGAAGAGTTAACCCGCTGATATTGATCGACGGCGTTGAAATGACTACCGACGACCTTGCACGCCTGACTACCGACGACATCAAGAGTTTTTCCATCATGAAGGACGCCAACGCCACCGCCCTTTACGGCGCACGCGGAGCTAACGGCGTGATTCTGGTAACCACTAAAGAGGGTACCGAAGGAAAAATGAAGATACAGTTCCGTGCCGAAGGCTCGTATTCGTCGCCAACGCAAACTCTCGATTTTGCCGACCCGGTAACCTACATGAAACTGCATAACGAGTCTATCCTGACGAGAGACCCGCTGAGAGGAAGGGAGTATTCGCCCGAAAAAATTGCGGCAACGGAAAGGCTACTGAATGCAGGACAGACTGATGTGCGATATCCTGCTGTCGACTGGCAGAATATGCTGTTCAACGATTACACCTTCAACCACCGCTACAACCTCAGCCTTAGCGGAGGCGGAGCCATTGCGCGGTACTATGTGGCGGCTTCGTATGCGCGTGACAACGGTATTATCAAGATGGACAGGCGCAATAACTTCAACAACAATATCCAGATTGACAAATATGTTCTGCGCTCGAA
This sequence comes from Prevotellaceae bacterium, assembly GCA_031264645.1. Classification (GTDB taxonomy): domain Bacteria; phylum Bacteroidota; class Bacteroidia; order Bacteroidales; family UBA932; genus JAIRLF01. Next base: position 1,373 of record JAISDR010000240.1, read on the forward strand.
CATCAATATCAATCCGACTAAAACCACTGAAATTGTTGTACGCCTGCACGGAGCTTTCGACGACTACAGGGGACCTCTGGACGGAGGTGCGGAACTGTACAAGAAGGCGATGAATGCTAATCCCGTATATTTTCAGCCCTATTACGAGCCGGATTATGCCAACAGGGGAACCAAGCATATTCTTTTCGGCAACTACAACGGAGGCTTAACCGCTCACCTTAATCCGTATGCCGAAATGGTCAAGGGATACAAAAGCAACGACCGTACAAACATGCTGGCGCAGTTTGAAGTAAAGCAGGATCTTGGCTTTTTCCTCGAAGGCCTGTCGGCACGCGCCATGTTTAATGTAAACAGGTATTCGCTGCTGGAATTGACGCAGTCGTATATTCCCTATTTCTATCAGCTGCTGAACTCGGACGACCCTTCCGATTATAAACTCCAGGCCTTAAATGACGCCTCCGGTCTTTTTGGCGGACTTTCCAACGGGCGCGAATCGCTCGAACTGGGAGCTACTGACAAGAGACAGACTAACAGCATGTATGTCGAAGCAGCTGTTAACTACAACAGGACGTTTGCCGACAAGCACGATGTGTCCGGCCTGCTGGTTTATACCTTGCGCGAATCGGTAGACGGCAGCCCCGGCGATTTGCAGGCTTCGCTGCCCGGCAGGAATCTCGGTCTGGCAGGACGTGTAACATACGGTTACGACAGCCGCTATTTTATCGAGGCCAATTTCGGGTATAACGGCTCCGAACGTTTTTCCGAAAACGAACGTTTCGGATTTTTCCCCTCGGCAGGATTGGGATGGATTGTGAGCAACGAGGAGTTTATGGAACCCTGGAGCAAAGTCCTTACGAAACTGAAACTGAAGGCTACATACGGACTGGTCGGAAACGACGATATCGGCGATTCTAAAATCCGGTTCTTCTATCTGTCGAAGGTGAACCTTCAGGACGCCGACCGGCTGTACTGGTTTGGCTATAACAGGCACTACAGTCCGGGATTCGGAGTGTCCATATCGCGCTACGCCGACCCGAACATCACCTGGGAAATCAGTCGCAAGACCAATCTCGGATTTGAAATGAACCTGTGGAACAGTCTTGAGTTACAGGTGGACTGGTTCATGGAAAACCGGAGCAACATCATGATGGAACGCGCGGATATCCCCACAACCATGGGTTTGCAGGCCAAGCCGAGCGCCAATATCGGGAAGGCATACGGCAGAGGCATAGATATGTCTCTGGATTACAGCAAGTCCTTTACTCAGGACATTTGGGCCATGTTCAGAGGCAATTTCACTTATGCCGCCAGCAGGTACGAAGTTTTCGAAGAACCCGACTACAGCGATATCCCGTGGCGATCGCGGCAGGGGCAGAAAATCAAACAGGAGTACGGCTTTGTTGCCGAACGTCTGTTTCTGGACGAATATGAGGTGAAAAATTCGCCGAGACAGTTTGGCGACTATATGGCGGGAGATATCAAATACAAGGATATCAACAAAGACGGTGTAATCAACGATGACGACATGGTTCCCCTGGGTTATCCGACAACGCCGGAAATCAATTACGGATTCGGTATCTCCGCAGGGTATAAAAATTTTGATATTTCATGCTTCTTCCAGGGTTCGGCGCGCTCGTCATTCTGGATAGACCCCGAACGCGTTTCTCCCTTCATAAACCGCAGCGGCGAGAAAGTGGACGAATCCCTGCATCCTTTCACCACCAACCGCGCTTTGCTCCAGTACTGGGCAGACAGCCACTGGTCGGAACAGAACAGGGATATTCACGCCCTCTGGCCGCGTCTTTCGTACTATCCGATAGAAAATAACATGAAGAGAAGCACGTGGTTTATGCACGACGGCTCTTTTCTGAGGCTGAAATCAGTGGAAATAGGCTATTCGCTTCCGAAAAAATGGATCGAACGCTTCAACATGCGGAATCTTCGCATATATGCCAATGGTACCAACCTGTTTATCATCTCGGCATTCAAGATGTGGGATCCCGAAATGGCAGGCGACGGATTGAAATATCCACTGCAAAAAGTATTTAATTTAGGTGTTAATATCGACTTTTAATAATGTATAAAACAGTATGATTATGAAACGGTATATAAAATATTTTAGAAACATGTTTATAATCGCAGGTTTGTGCTTTACGACTGCCTGCGCGAGCTACCTGGACGTTGTGCCCGATGATGTGGCTACAATTGATCATGCCTTTTCGACCAGAAATACGACGGAAAGGTTTTTGGGAACCTGCTACTGGTATTTGCCGGACTATGTCAGTCTGAACAACCTCGGACTTATCGGCGCCGACGAACTCTGGTGGAACACTAACAATACCGCGGACGCTTCCATGCTTGCCAAGGGAAATCAAAACAGCAATGATCCTTATCTTAATTTTTGGGACGGATCGAAAGGCGGGAAGAATATGTTTACAGCTATCAGAGACTGTAACATTTTTCTCGAAAACGTCTATTCTCCGGGCGATATAGAAGAGAGGGAACGCAAGCAGTGGATAGCCGAAGTGAAAACTCTGAAAGCGTATTTTCATTTCTATCTCATGCAGCTGTACGGTCCAATCCCCATTATCCGCGAAAATCTTCCCATAAATGCAGACATCGAAGAGGTGCGTGTTTACAGGGAACCGGTGGACGATGTGGCGAATTATATCGCAGAACTGATAGACGAGGCTTTGCCCGACCTGCTTGAGAGCGCCGAGCCTACCAGAATGGACGACGCGGGAAGAATAACCCAGCCCGTTGCCGCCGCCATTAAGGCTAAAGCGCTGGCGCTGGTGGCAAGCCCGCTGTTCAACGGAAAGGAGAACGAGGCCCCGCAGTTTTCGCTCGTCGATAACCGTGGCATACAGCTGTTCCCCCGCGAATACAAAGTCGAAAGATGGACAAAGGCAGCCGAAGCCGCACGCCAGGCAATTGAAATCAGCCACCGCGCGGGACACCGGTTTTATGAAGGATACACGCCGGCAAGCTTTTCCGATGTGTCGCCGAAAACCCGGCAGAAATTCACGCTCAGGGCAGCTGTCCTGAACAGATTCAACCGCGAAATCATCTGGTCGTCGACACGTTCGACATACGGTCTGCAGATGGTGATGATACCGTATTTGGGCAAATTTTATCCAACCACTTACGTTGCATCCGAATACGGGCCGACACTGAAAATCGCCGAGGAATTTTATACGCGGAACGGTATTCCGATAGACGAAGACCGGGAATGGAGGAACTGGGCAGGTCAAAATTTCGTTCAGCGCTACGAGCCCTGCCTGATATCCCCCGAACCGGGTTCGGGCATCGACGGGAATATGGAAAGCTCGCTAAGAGAAGACCATATCTACGACATCAGCGCCTATACTAAATTAAGCCTGACAGAATCGTATGAGAACTACGGTAAAGTGGAGACCTCGGGAGACGTTCAGTCCACTGCCAGACTGCATTTCTACCGCGAACCGCGGTTCTATGCATGGATAGGTTTCGACCGCGGAATCTGGGAAATGGGACGGAAACCCGACAGCCAAAGCTATGTGATTCTGACAAGAGCGCAGGAAGGCCAGGGCTACAACGGCGCCGCCCGACACATGACCTGCGGCTATTTCGCCAAGAAATTAGTCTATCTCGAATCCGACAGAGGCAACGAAACCTCTTTTGCCGTGGATGAAATCAGCTGCCTATATCCCATAATCCGCTTGAGCGACCTTTATCTGCTCTATGCCGAAGCCCTGAACGAATCGAAACAGACGCCCGACGCCGAAGTATATCGCTGGATTGATTCCGTCAGGCTGCGTGCAGGACTGGAAGGCGTTGTACAGTCCTGGGACAAGTATGCCGTATCAACTGCAAAAAACAAACCCCTGAACAAGGAAGGGATGCGGGATATCATCAAGCGCGAACGCCTGATTGAACTCTCGTTCGAGGGTCAGAGGCTTTTCGACCTGCTGCGCTGGAAAGACGCTCTGCAGTATTTCAATGAACCCGTACAGGGATGGAATCTCATGGCGGGAGGCGGAAGCGCCGGCTATGACACGGATCCGGCGAAAATCAGCGCCTACTATACGGTTACTACATTCCATCAGCGGGTCTTTAATTCCCGCGATTATTTATGGCCAATCAAGCTCAGTTCGCTGCGGATCAATACCAATCTGAAACAGAATCCGGGCTGGGAGGCGATTAACAATTAACGGTTAAGTTTGAAATGAAAGAACAGTTTAAAATTATAAAACAGTTTGAAATGAAAAAGTTATTTTATATAATTATTGTAACGATAATGGCAGGGATGGCTTCGTGTACCGAACCTCCCACAGGACAAACGCCGGTGGACGGCGTTCCCCCGTCGCAGATAGCGGAATCGAGCATACAGATATATCCCATGCCCGGAGGCGCCGCAGTAACTTACGATTTGCCCGCCGGCGAGAACGATATCTCGTATGTGAAGTGCGAATATACCTACAAGGGTGAAAAATATGTGGTGCATTCTTCGGTTTACACTGACTCTCTGACCATAGAAGGACTGGGAGACACCGATCCGGTAGAGATTACCCTTTACGTGGTGGATAACAGCGGAAATGTTTCGCCGGGAGTGGCAAAAACCTTTACGCCCGAAAATCCGCTTTGGGAGGCCATATTCGAATCTTTGGAGATACAGCCGAGTTTTGGCGGCGTCGCCGTTACATGGACAAACAGATCGCAGACCGAAATCGGCATTACCGTATTTACCGAAGATTCAATAACAAAGGAACTGCGTGAAGGAGATACAAGGTACTCCAATGAACAGGAGGGCGAAATCCCGTTCAACGGATATGATTTTGTTCCGACCAAGTTTGCCGCCCGCATCATAGACAAGTGGGGAAATGTCTCGCCCGTGAAGGAAGCGACGGTTGTCCCTCTCTATGAGGCCGAACTGAACAAGGACAAATGGCTGGAAGTCGGATTGCCCGGCGACCATATTAACGCAAGCCGCGGCCGCACGCTGAAAAACTGCTGGGATGGCGACGACGGTTCAATATGGCATACCGAAGAGGGCGGATATTATGGCTCGTTCCCGATGTTCTTTACCATCGACCTTGGAGAGGTGGTCAAATTCAGCCGCATGAGACTGATGCCGAGACAGGGCGCAAATTATTATTTCGGCAGCCATACGTTCAGAGAGTTTGAAGTCTGGGGAACGACAAAGTACCGGACGGATGTTACGGACGAGGACTACTGGCGGTTTACCGACGACTGGGAAAAATACGGCGACTGGGAACTGCTCGGCCATTTTGAGGTAAAAAGACCCTCGGGAAACCCCAACCCCGGCGCCGCTACCGGTGAAGATCTGGCTTTCGGACAGGCCGGATATCCTTTCTCCGTGTCGTACCAAAAGAAACCGCTGCAGTATCTCCGTTTTAAGATGATAAGAACCTGGGGAAGCGGCGGCATGCACATGGCCGAATTTTATTTCTGGGGCGATAACGGAACTCTCCCGGAGGATAACGAATAACTGATGTTTAATTATTTAAAATGCAAAAAAATGAAAGATATCATTATTAAATGCTTTTTGCCGGCATGCCTGCTGATATTTATGACAGGCTGCGAAGATCAGAATTTCATGCATCAGAAATATCTGGACGAGGGTGAAACGGTTTATCCCGGAATGGCCGATTCGGTGCAGTATTCCGCAGGTAACGAAAGGGTGAAGTTCACATGGATGCTCAGCGCCGACCCGCGCGTTGTCAAAAACGTGTTCTACTGGAACGACGGTGAAAAGGATGATTCCGCGGTGATCAACAGGCCGCAAGGCGTCCTGAATATGGAAGCCATACTGAATGTCAGGGAAGGCATCCACGACTTTACATTAGTGAGCAAAGACAACGAAAACCACAAGTCTATGACTGTGGAAAGAACGGTACAGGTTTATGGCCCGGCATACATTTCGAGACTTGTCAACAGAAGTCTGACAATCTCGTTCGACGACGGGACCTTAACCATTAACTGGTCGGCAGTCGAAAGTTCGCTTTTTCAGTACAACACAGTAGTGTATACTGATTATTCCAACCCGGCGAATCCGGCGACGAAGAGTATCCGCATCGAAAATACGGATACCGAAACGCTTATTGAAGGCGTCAGGGAAGGAGACGTGTTTTCGGTATCGTCCTCCTATCTTCCCGAAGGAGGACTTGATATAATGGACGCCCCGCCTGTGGAATACACTATCAGGTAAACGTCCGCGACAATTGTCGTTTCAAAAACAAAAGCCTGTCTGCATATATGATTTGCAGACAGGCTTCTTTTTGCGCTGCGAATCAGTGTCTTACCGCTCAGACTGACCAAAATAAGTGATATCCATCAGTACATTGGCTACATGGCGATTGTGAATGGCGACGTCTTTTTATTTCAAAAGTCCGTTAATCCTGAAAATTCTGTTCTACGCGCGACAGTATAAACTCATAAAATTCAGGGTTTTTAATCTTTCCCAAAATTTCATTTGCAAATCCTGACATCAGCAGCGTTTGTGCTGCAGGCTTGCTTATTCCGCGCGATTGCATGTAGAAGAGAGCCTCTTCGTTCAACTGTCCCACAGTTGCTCCATGTGAACATTTGACGTCGTCGGCGTAGATTTCGAGTTGCGGTTTTGTATATATCTTTGCTCCGGTATTGAGCAGTATGTTTTTGTTCGACTGAAACGCTAAAGTTTTCTGGGCGTCGGGACGAACCAGTATGCGACCGTTGAAAACATTTACCGCCTTATTGTTCAAAATGCTTTTATACAACTCATTGCTTTGACATTCCGGCATGGCATGGTCTATAAAAGTATAATTATCCACATGTTGCTTGTCTCCGGCAACAACCAGACCGTATAAATTGCTGCAACAGTGTTTTTCAGCCAAATGTACCTCCGTATTTTGCCGGACTAATCCTCCTCCGAGAACAATATTCGAACAGTCGAAAGAACTCCCTCCATACAGCCGGCTGTAATCGGAAGAAACATGCCTGGACAGCAATCCCTTATCCTGAACACGCACAATATTAACCTGCGCATTCCGTTCAATCACTACTTCAGAGAGATTGTTTGTCAGTGTGGGAATATCCGAAATCTCAATGTTATATTCAATGACTTCGGCTACGCTGTTTTCTCCAAAAACAAACAGGTTGTGCTGCTGGCTAAGGATATTGGCTTCCGAATCAATAATGTTGATAATCATCAATGGACGGGTGGTTTCCACTCCCGGATTTACAGTAACAAATACACCCGAAAGAGCCGTTGCAATATTCATCGCCGAAGGCAAATCGGTATTGTCAACCAGATGATTATAATACTTTTCCACGATTTCTTCATACTCCCTCGAAGCTAAAACCAGACTGCCGTAGATAAATCCGCTTTCCGACTTGATTTCATTATTGATACACACGCCGTTAACCGTATATATCTTAATCGCCTCGGAATCGGAAAAGTCCGGTTCCGTGTATTTTTTCCATTCATAAGGATTGACGGGCACATATTCGCCTTCGAAAATATCTGCTAAAGAGGAATATTTGTACTTTTCCTGCTTTAAATTCGGGAATCCGCTGTTTTTTATTTTCTCGAATGCCCTGTCCCTGAAACTGTTTATATAATACGGGAATAAACTTTCGGACAAATTGGCGGCTGCATCGTATATATTTCTATAATTCATATTTCCAAGTCTTTGAGCCAGTCATAACCTTTTTTTTCGAGTTCCAAAGCCAGTTCCCTGCCGGCAGATTTCACTATCTTACCTTTATATAATACGTGTACAAAATCGGGTACAATATAATCCAGCAAACGCTGATAGTGCGTAATCAGGATAAGAGCCTTGTCCGGCGTTTTGAGTTTGTTAACGCCTTCGGAGACAATTCTCAAGGCATCAATATCCAGCCCGCTGTCGGTTTCGTCCAGAATTGCCAGCTTCGGGTCTAAAATTGCCATTTGAAATATCTCGTTACGTTTCTTTTCTCCGCCCGAAAACCCCTCGTTGACAGGACGGTTGACAAGCGCGGAATCCATTCCTGTCAGCGCAGCCTTTTCTCTCATCATTTTCAGAAACTCGGCGGCTTTAAGCGGCTCAAGTCCATTATATTTACGCTGTTCGTTAACTGCCGCTTTCATGAAATTGGTCATGCTGACGCCCGGAATCTCTACCGGATACTGGAAACTCAGGAATATTCCGGAATTAGCCCTGTCTTCGGGAGACATTTCGAGCAGGTCTTTTCCCTCGAAATCAATTTCTCCCTGCGTTACTTCAAAATTGTCGCGACCGGTAATTACCGAAGCTAAAGTGCTCTTTCCCGAACCGTTAGGTCCCATTATCGCATGTATTTCGCCTGCATGAACTTCAAGATTTATTCCTTTAAGTATCTCTTTTCCTTCAACGTTCGCATGCAGATTTGTAATTTTTATCATATATACTGTATCGTATCTAAATTATAACATTCTGTTTTGCGATACAAAAATAGTGAAAAAACCGAAATTAGCTGTTTTTTTCTTTCCGATATTGCCAAAATCCGGAAATTTCAAAAAAAAATATGACATTCGGACATCCTAAAAATCACTGTATTGAAACGCGAAAAAAAAATTTTTTCAAAAATATTTGTCAGGAATAAAATTAATGCATACTTTTCGGAGCATTTTTATCTAAAATTTAATAGCAATTATGGAGACAGTGACAATAACATTCAACGAATTAAGAAGGATTAAAGACGCCCTTCCAAATGGTAGTATTCACAAGATTGCGGCATTGTTAGATGTCAGCGAGGAAACAGTAAGAAATTATTTCGGCGGCGAGAATTTCGACCGGGGTAAAGCCATAGGGATACACTACGAGAAGGGTCCGGAAGGAGGAATTGTGACATTTGACGATCCTACCATCCTGAATTTAGCCAAAAAAATTCTTGAGGAACACAAATTAGAGTATTAATTGCAAGCGGAAAGTGAACAATGCCCTTCGTGTATTTGTTCCAAAATCCGTAGTTAGAAACAAAAAAATTAAAAGATGGCATTAAATGTTAATAGAGCTAATTATGATGAGGTTATCAATTCTGATAAACCTGTAGTTCTTGATTTTTGGGCAACATGGTGCGTACCCTGCAAGGTTATAGCCCCCTATATTGACGAATTAGCCTCCGAATACGAGGGTCGGGCAATTGTCGGCAAAGTCAATATGGAAGATGATAATGATGAACTGGCAATCAAGTACGGGGTGAAAAATATTCCTACCGTTCTGTTCATCAAAAACGGACAGCTGCTTGACAAGCAGGTGGGCGCAGCAGGCAAGGACGTCTTCGCGCAAAAATTGAAGGCGATATTATAGTTGTGCAAAATATTATGGAATAGAGTAATATCTGTTTCATAATACTGTTTACATTCGACGCAGGAAACCGGAATAGAATTTCGCGGAAGTGTGTGTTTTTTACAGTTTTATGTATGGAAGATATCGGAACATTGACAGAACAGTTTATTCGTTACATGCAAACGGAAAAAAGATCATCGGAACATACGCTGCGAGCGTACAGGAACGATATTTCCGACTTTTTCGAGTGTATCTACGACGGAGATTCAGTTATTGACGTCGACGAAATAACTGTACTGATTGTCAGGCGATGGGTTGCCGAACTGATAAAGAAAGGCTTGAATCCGCGTACGGTAAACCGTAAAACTGCCGCCTTAAATTCTTTCTTCAAATATTTGATGAGAAAGAAGAAAATTGCGCACAATCCCGCCTTCGGAATAAGCAAGCCAAAAGTCGCGAAAAAACTTCCGGCGTTTATACCGGAGGAGAAACTTGCAACTGCTCTGGATTTTTCTAAAAACAGCATCACAGACTATTCATCGTACAGAGATTATGTAATTTTAGAAACATTCTACGCAAGCGGAATGAGAATATCCGAACTTGCAAATTTGAAACACAGAGATTTAGATTTTTCCCTGCGGCAAATCAAGGTGCTGGGCAAGCGAAACAAGGAGCGGATTATCCCCATGACGGAGAGTATCAGGCAGGTACTGGAAGAATATCTGTACAGGAAGAAAATATTTTTCCCGGATCAGGAAAATGACTGTCTTTTTTTGACTTCCAAAGGAAAAAGGATATCAATTAAAGTGGTATATTTAGGCGTTAAAAGGTCTTTGCAGCTTGGCGGTGTGACGGGAAAATCCAATCCCCATGTTCTGAGACATACATTTGCAACACACATACTTAACAACGGAGCGGATTTGAACAGCGTGAAGGAACTGCTGGGACATGCAAGTCTGGCAGCTACACAAATCTATACACACGTTACGTTTGAAAAGTTAAAAACAATTCATAATAAGGCGCATCCGCGCGCTAAGGTTAAACAATTAAAAAAATTGAAGCCATGAACTTAAATGTACAATCCATCAAATTTGATGCAGACAAAAAACTCATTGAGTTTATTGAGAAGAAGATTTCAAAATTGGAGAAATTCTTCGATGGAATCGTTGGCGCTGACGTTTTCCTAAGATTAAACAGTCAGCCTGTTGAAAACAAAAAAGTAGAAATTCGCCTGAAAATCCCCGGATACGATGTGTTCGCAGAACGGGAATCGAAGAGTTTCGAAGAATCTACAGATTTATGCATTGATGCGCTGAAATCGCAGCTTACTAAAGCAAAAGAAAAAATGAGGGCATAATTTTTAAAGATTCAATAG
>JAISDR010000270.1 GCA_031264645.1 Prevotellaceae bacterium
TGAAAACGAAAACAACCAGAAATTCGGTATCGTATTTCTGATGCCAAAACAGTTCGTTTATATTTGGATAAATTATAAACGCTCCCATTACAATGCTTGTTATCAGCGCTGTCCTGTTATAAGCAAGTTTATCGAACAAATTCATTTTAATAAAGATTTACTATAAAAAATTTTCGGCAAAGGTAAGGATTATTTATTACAAAAACTTTATATATTTTTGCAGAAATTTTTTGATGTTTAACTCTAAATATTTTATACAATGAAAGTAAAAATTCTTTTCGGCAAAGCAGTAGCCGCCTTTTGGAAAGGCGCAGTCGGAACGCTGTGTATTATTGCTGTATCTTTTTTTATTATGTCCTCAAAATGTACAGATAATGAAAAAGAGAACGAACCCGTATCACTAAAAGACACAAAATGGAAACTGATAGGCTTTGTTGATACGCGAACGGGAAACGTTACAGACGCAAAACCTAAATGCGACAGATGTTATACCCTTACGTTTGATACGGACAGCACAGCATCTGGATGGTCTCTCATGAATACTGTAAGACTGGATCTTAAGCCGGTATTGCGGATGTGGGTAGCGACAGATGCTTATGACTTGCAGAATGGCAATATTACCATGTTTTACGAAGCAATGGAATCCTTGGAATCCTATACCATAGAAAGTAAGGTTATGAAATTTTTTTACTACGATCATGACAACAAGTATTACTTACTCTTTAAGCTTGTAGAAGAAATTCCAATTAAGGATTAACTCAGGGCGAAACTTCAGTAATTTACAGTTCTATATAATTCAGATTTTTCGAAATTAAAGCGCTTCTGACAGCATTTTCGTTATTCAAAACTTTTCTGCGATTGCTCGAAAACATCCATTTCCAATTGATTTTCTTCTCTTCGGGGATGGTAAAAATTTCCCTTAACACATCTTTTGCGCTGATTTTTCCGACAGACGATTTCAGACTCACAAAAATGACAAGCGTATTTGTGTCGAACTTGTCGAGAATCTTTTCGATATTATGTAAGGATATCAGCGACGAGATGCAGGCAACCGAGGCTTTGGAATTGCCGAAATATTCTTCGATATTGTTTGAATGCCAGTCCATTCCCGATATCTGGGCGGACACTTCATTCTGATATTCAACCGCGGTTTTCGATTTCTGGTCGGGCACAAAATGTACGTCGTTATCCTTTATTAAGGACTTGTATACTTCCCATATATCCGTTTTATAACTGTTTAAAAAACTGTCTGAAACCGTTTTTTCCAGAATATTCTGATAGCTGTTACAGAACGACACATACATGTCTATTTTGGACGCATACATGTTGTGCATTTCTACAGTACGGATTACCAGCTCTCTGGTCTTTGCATAAACGGGCCATACTATTCTGCGGATGTCGTCCGAAACCTCGAAATGCTTGAAATGCAGCAATTCTCCTTCTTTCCGGTGTACGGTATCGGTTCTGATTTCGTCGTTATCCATTGTAGACGATATCTTTGACAGTTCGACATTATCCTCCGAAACGGGAAGAATTGTTATCGAAGCCTTGTAGCTAAACTTTATTTTAAAGGAAAACATCCTGAAAAAATCCTGAAAGAACAGCGTAACCTTATCCAAATCGTAATTTTTGATATCGGGAAGCGTTAAATTTTTTCTGCCATAGCCTTGCCTGTGTTTCAGCTTTTTAAGCACAACCTGCGCGTCATAGCGCCTGTCGAATGTCAATCCTGCCTTGACCGTACCCATAAACGGAAACGGCAGCTTATTGCAGACAACTTCGCAAACAACTTCATTTGTACCTGTATATGTGAATTTTACTTCGGGCTTTATTTTCGATTTGCGATACGCGAGGCATGGAACAAGTGTCGTTATAATTGAAAACAGGATGATTACACCGAAGACAAATGTTGAACTTTTCAGCAACAGAAAAGCCATATCGTTTACCTTTTCCGAAGCACCGGAAGTAACGTACTCTCTTACAAAGAATACGAACAACACCACGATAAAAAACGTCACACGGATACTCATCTCGCTACGGAGATACTTCATTATCCGGCAAAACATATCTACTGATTTTCTCACTTTTATTCGATTTCTATTTCGTAGGGAAATTTGGCGAGTATCCCGAAATTTTTAATGCTGTTTATCAAATATTCATAATGTTTTAATGAATTAACAAGTTCATTGCCTGATGAACTTGATATTTTAGCTTCGAAAGTTTTCATCAACATCTCCAATGTGCTCAATTCTCTTGGCAGTTCCAGTATGGAATAGTCCGATATTCCTGACAATTTGGCAGCTTCCCTGACAGCATCCTGTAATCCGCCGAAATAATCAATCAAACCTATGTCGAAAGCGTTTATACCGCTCCAAACCCGTCCCTGCCCGATGCTGTCGACTTTTTCGACGGGTAAATTCCGGAATTTCGCAACTTTTTCCGTAAATGTAGAATAGATATATTCGACATTTTTCTGGATATAATTTTTCTCAACCTGTTTTAACGGACGGGTAAGAGACGGGAAATCAGAATATTCATTTGTATTTTCCACATCGTACGTTATTCCTAATTTGTCGCTCATGGCTTTTTCGATATTCGGAATCAAGCCGAATACTCCGATCGAACCTGTCAGGCTTGTGTGATGAGCAAATATTTTATCGCCGGGCGCCGAAATCCAGTAACCTCCCGAAGCAGCGAGGTTTCCCATTGATATGACAAGCGGTTTTTTTGCTTTCGTTATTTCAAGTTCACGGGCAATAAATTCCGAAGCATTGGCGCTTCCACCCGGAGAATTAACTCTGAATACCACTGCTTTAACAGTCGAATCTTTCCTCGCTTTGCTGATTGCAGCGATTAGATTTTTCGACATGATATCGGTTTCGCCTTCTCCCTGCATGATTTCTCCCGAAGCATATATCACGGCGATTTTGTCTTTTCCGTCAACAGCTTGCAAAGGCGTTGTATAGTATTTACTTATATCAATGATATTTAAACCTGTTCCTCCCGAATACTTTGTCAATTCTACATTCAATTCGTCTTCGTAAAACAGCTTGTCCACAAAATTTTTATCAAGAGCGTCTTCTGCCAGAGACAATTCCAGATTATTGGCGATTCTGTTCAGGTCTTCTATTTTAATATCTCTTGAAGCGCTGATGGTCTGCAGTATATAGTTCCAGATAGATCCCATGTACGATCTTATCTGTTCCCTGTTTTCTTCGCTCATCTTGTTGAGGGTGAACGGTTCTACTGCGGATTTGAACTTTCCGTGACGAATAATTTGAATGTCAATACCAAGTTTGTCCATTAATCCTTTGAAAAAGGTTAATTTTGAACTCATTCCCGTAAAATCAATGCCTCCGAAACGGTTGAGATATATTTTATCGGCTACCGTAGCAAGATAATATGCTTTCTGTGAATAATTTTCGGAATATGCCAAAATAAATTTCCCGGATTCCTTGAAACTCAACAATGCATCGCGTATCTCTTCGACCGAAGCAATACCCGCATTGACGCTCGAAAGCTCTAAGAATACGCCTTTTATGCGATTATCGTGCTTTGCCTGTTCTATTCCGTATAAAATGTTGTTCAAGCCCAAATTGGTTTCAACTTTAAGATTGATAACGTCAACTGACGGAATACCGGAACGGTCTTCAAGCGGCTTGTCTAAAGATATTTTCAGTATTGAATTATTCTTTACCGCCACCGGTTCCGTGTAACCTATCATTGCCACTGCCGACAATAAGATAACAAAAACTAAGATATTCACTATCAGCATCCCAAGTATGGATGCAAGTAACATTTTGAAGAAATTTTTCATTTTATTTAATTAAATTGTTGTCATTATTAATAATTTACTCAATTAATGATTATGGGAGCATTTCCCTACAAAAATCAGGCCAAAAATAATA
>JAISDR010000273.1 GCA_031264645.1 Prevotellaceae bacterium
GCTCCCGCGCCCCATTCCGAAAGGCGAATCATCCACTTGTATGCGCTGACCTGATACGGTCGCAGTTCCGCCTGCAGCAGCGGGGGAACGGGAGCGTCCGTCAGCTCTACAGTCTGCAGACGCTTGCGAAAATTGAGCCATGCCCTGTCCGCTTTGAAGTTTTCGAACTCGTCGAAGGTATCCATCATCGCGGCAGAGGCAAAACGGTTGATAGCAACAGCGTCTTTCGATTCGGGCGTATATGCGGCAAGTTCGGAGAGGCGGCGTCGAAGCTGGTCGCCGAGCGCAAGAAATTCGCCCTTGCTCAGTTCCACAAAGCGTCCCCTGCTGTTACGCACCATCTCGAGCAGAGCGCCTATTGTCAGTACCGTATCTTCGTCAATTTTCAATTCGCCTTCAAGCTCAAACCAGTTGGCATTGCTTTTCAGCCTGAAGCTGAAGTCGCCGTCTGTGATTTTTTTGCGTATCTTTAAACGCTCGCCTTCGGGCCACTCCACTACAGCAATATCCCTGTGACGGTCGAGGACGTCAAGCAGTTCGAGCGAATCAAGAGGATTGTCGAAAACCATCAAGCCGTCGTCGGAAGTCCGGATATCTTCTATGGACTGTATATCGTTATATATCCGCTCGCCGTAGGCGTTTTCGTCGTCGAGATTGCGGATTACCCTCAGCCGTTCTCCATTTTCGGTTGCGATAAGCGCTTTTCCTCCGCGTCCCGGCTTGCAGTACGGAGGATGCGAACCGAAAGGCTTGACAAACAGTTCGGCTTTGAAACCCTCGCCCATGGGCAGGAGCTGTACGCGGATACGCGAATCGGTCTCGACCTGCCGCAGTTGCGCGTCATCCTCGCCTCCAAGCGCAAAGTCGGAATGTACCTGCACATACATGCTGAAATGCTTCAGCAGCTGTATCAGTTTTTCGTATCCCCGTTCGGGTATGGGTCTGCTTTTCAGCACCGCCCTGATGATATCGCAGTGGAACTGGGTGAGGCGGTATATTTTGTAGCGGGTATTGGTCTCCTTCATGACAGAGATTCCTTCGCGCGGCTTTTTTATGTCGCAGTCCATTATATAGTCGTTGTTCGCCGATTTCACGACGCTTATCACCGGCTGCGCGGCAACAAGTTCGACAGTGATATTGCTGTCCCTGAGATACACGCGCGGATGTCCGATCATTTCGAAGATTGCATCGCCTGAGAGCGTGGACGCATACTGTGTGTCGAAGGATGCAATACGCTTGTCCTGTTCGGTCATGCTGTCGATTTTTGTGTCGCCAAAGTTTTTCAGCGCGATATTTCTTCCGGCGCTCCATATTCCTGCCGCATTGCGCGTCTGGAGTATTGGCGTCGCGCCGGCATAATCGGGGAAAAAACGGTATCCCACACGTGTTTTGCCATTGTCCGCTTCCTTTTGGATAACCATCCGTACCGCCTCAAGCGTAAACCATGAATTGAGCTGCTTTTCCCATTCATCCGGATGCGTAACACGCGAAAGCGCCGGCATGTGGTTTACATGCGCCGATATGTCCTTGAGCAGCTGCCTGTATTCGGGAGAAGGAAACCAGCGCGACAGCAGGTAAGCCGCTTCGTATGCAACGACATAATATCCGTTTTCGAATGCTTTTTTCAGATTATCTTTCAGGTAGTGGCTTATATAGTACGACGTTTCCTGTTCTTCATCAAGCGACGCTCCCGTAAATCCGAGCGCAACAATTTTCCACAGCATTGCTCCCGCCGCTTTATCGCGAGGCTCTTTCAGATACCCGACCAGCTTTTCCGATCTTTCATCATCCTTAATGCAACATTCGCATGCATAGCTGAAATACGTGTACGAATCGGAAGGCATGTTCCCTTTCTCGTTCGTTATTTTCCTGAATACATTGACGTAATAATCCTGTCCTTTCGACATGCATGCAGCCAGATAGAAGAGAGTGATTTCGGGCAGCAGAGGCATGTATCTGTTCTTGACTTTACGCCGCTGTTTTTTCAATCCCTGTTCGAACAGCGACAGGGCGCTGTCCGTCTCCCTGTTTATAAAAGCGAAAATAGCTTCTACAAAGTAGTTGAGCGCTTCGTCCTGAAAGAAAGCTGCATATTTTCGCGCCTGTTCGAAATCGCCCCGTATTATCGCAACCTGCGTCTGCAAATGGCTAAGGGAAGTGTTACCCTGTATTTTATCGTCCATCTGCCGCAACTGTTCGAAAGATTTCATTTCGCTGATCGTCTCGGACAAAACGCCGGTATAAATCAGAAACAGGATATCATCGGAAAGTCGGGGAATGTATGCCTCATAAGCCGGCTGTAAAAAAATGGGCGACAGGAAATTGTTCCCTGCTCCATAAACGTGCGAAAAGATTTCTTTTTCGGCAGCTTCCAGTTTGTTGGGATAAAAACAAAGGGCGTTCAGATAATTAAGCAGCCATTCGGTACGGGCTTGGGAATAGAAAAAACCGCTCTCCCCTCTATGGTAAATCTTCACATTTCTATCGCAAATCACCGGAAACAGCCATACTGTCATGGAAATATTCGTGATATATTTGCGATTATAGTCATGGGTGATTAGTCCGGTAGTATTTTCATTCTGAAGAATTGTTCTTATTTTGCTTTGCTTGACGTCCGGCAAGCGTTTGGCAATCTCGTCCTGATTCAAGGGTACAGTAGTTAATGCAAGCAAGTTAACGATTCTGCGAGAATCTTCGTCAATCGTACGGTATCTGGTTATTAGCTCGTTTATCATAAATCATTTTCAATTTAAAAACCGGCGCAAAGATATAAAACAAATTATAAATTATAACGCCAGACTGAAGATACGAGGTCTGTTTTTGGAAAAATATATATCTTTACGCATTGAAATTAGAGAACATGACGGGATGAAAAGGAAAAATAAGACATCGAAATCTCTTGGTAAAGAAGTTTTTATAATTCTAAAGATTGAAAATACTAATACAAAAAATATAAGATAAGTAATGAAAAAGATTTTATTTAAATTATTAGCTCTATGCATTGGCATAGCATTTTATTCCTGTACTCGGGAAAATTCTGTAACTGTAAATCAGGTGCGGATGAATTGGCGCTATGATACGCCCGCCGTCAAATACTGGGAAAGTCTGCCTGTCGGGACGGGACGTTTCGGCGCAATGATACCCGGTTCGGTAGATAAGGAAGTTATCGCTTTCAACGATGAAACTCTCTGGACAGGCGGTCCCTACAATCCAAACAATCCACAGGGACCGGAGATTTTGAAGAAGGTACGCAAAGCCGCCTTTGAGCACAACTGGGTCGAAGCGGATAAAGAAGCGTGGAAACTCGCAAGCAGTCCTCAATCCGTGCAGTATTACCAGCCGATGGGACGGCTTAACATCCATGTCGAAGGTCATACGCTCGACAAGGTTGCCGGATATAGCCGCAGCCTGAGCATGGACAGCGCTCTGATGGATGTACACTACCGGCTTGACGGAGTAAACTATTCGCGAAGAGTGTTTGCAAGCTATCCCGATCAGGTGATTGTTCTGCGTTTCACTGCCGACAAAAAGGGTAAAATCAATCTTGAGAATTATTTCACAAGCCTTCAGCCGAGCGCCGTAACACGTGTCGAGAACAACGAAATCATCATGGAAGGAACTACCATTTCGGAAAAGCCCGGAGAAGAAATACTCCCTCCGCAGATTAAATGGCAGTCGCGACTTAAAGTCATTACCGAAGGCGGCTCGCTGTCGGCAGAAGGCGACAGGCTCTTCGTGGACGGCGCCGACGCTGTAACGATGATTTTAGCGGGAGCAACTAACTGGGTCGCATGGAACGATGTGTCGGCGGACGAGAAAAAGCGTTGCAGCGATTACGTGTCCGGCGCTTCGAAACTGTCTTATCCCGAACTGATACAGCGACATCTGGATGATTATTGTCCGCTTTTCGCCGCTTGCCGAATCAATCTTGGCGCAGAACCTCATCCGGAATATACTACCACTCAGACAATGGACGCAATCCGCAAAGGCTTGATTGACCCTGCATACGAAGCCCGTTATTTCCAGTATGGACGCTATCTGATGCTGGCAGGCTCGCGGGAAAAGACCCTTGCATTCAACAATCATAATATGTGGCTCAACGATCTGGACGGACGCTGGCGCGGACGCTGGACGCTCAATATCAACATTCAGGAATGTTTCTGGCCCGTAGAGAACACCAATTTGCCGCGCGTCAATGAATCGCTTCTGCTCTTTGTCGAAAATCTGGCGCAGGCAGGACAGCGAACGGCAAAAGAACTGTTCGGATGCCGCGGATGGTGTGCGCATCACGGTACTGACGTCTGGTTTAATACCGCTCCCACCGACGGCAATCCAAGGCATGCTACTTATCCCATGTCGGGACTTTGGCTGATGCAGCAACTCTATGAACATTATCTTTATAATCTTGACGCCGAATACTTGAAACGAATCTATCCGCTGATGAAAGGCGCGGCGGAATTTTGTCTTGACTTTCTGGTCGAAGAACCGGAATCGGGTTATCTGGTAACTTGTCCGGCTTCCTCGCCCGAAAACACGTTTATAGACGATGAGGGCAATCGCGCTGCTATTTCTTTCGGTTCGTCGGGCGACATGCAGATAATTCGCAACCTTTTGCGCAATTATATCGAAGCATCCAAAACGCTGAATACCGACGCCGAACTGAACTGTCAAGCCGCCGATGCTCTCAAACGCCTTCCTCCGCACAAGATCGGCAGTTTCGGACAATTGCAGGAATGGTTTTTCGATTTCAAGGAAACCGAGGTAGGACATCGCCATATATCGCATCTGTTTGCCGCTTACCCCGACGACGATATTACCTTACGTAAAACTCCCGAATTAGCCGAGGCGGTGAAGCTTGTTCTGAAACGGCGCGGCGATATTAACATGGGATGGTCGGGCGCATGGAAAATCAACCAGCATGCCCGTCTTGAAGAGCCTGCCGAAGCATACAGTATTTTACACAAAATGCTGACCGAAATCAGTATCCATCCGAGCAGAGAGGATAGCCAGATTACTCCGTCATTCGAGGGTAACCAGGCTATTCAGGGTATTACTGCCGGTATAGCCGAGATGCTGCTGCAAAGCCACAGCGGAGAACTGTCTCTGCTTCCCGCGCTCCCCAAAGAGTGGAAAAACGGAGCGGTAGAAGGATTGCGGGCGCGAGGCGGCTTCGACCTCAGTATGGAATGGAACAACAACGT
>JAISDR010000098.1 GCA_031264645.1 Prevotellaceae bacterium
AGGAGGGCGTATATTCCGGCAAAGACGTAAAAGACAAGCCCGAAGGATTCTTCCGGACAGGAAAGATATGCCGTGAATACGCCGGCAATATACAGCAGTACCGGAAGCGTTTCGTAAAAGAGATACTTCCATCCCGGAAAGCGTACCTCTACCAGCGCAAGTATCGCAAAGGTGAACAGAAAAGCCTGCGTAACGGCAATCGCCAGCGCAACGGTCTGCACGGACGCAATGCTCTGCGGGGTTTGCAGGAGATATTCCACAATCTCGAAAACGACGAAAAACAGGTAGGCGCAGGCTAAGGTGTAACGCGCTTTGCGGTAGTTGCCCAGCAAAGGACTGTCAGGCGTGTTCATGAAAAGAAGTATCAGCCCGCAAGCCAAAAGCAAGCCGCTCGTAACAAAAATGGACAGTATGTTGTATAATTCGTTCATAGAAATGTCCTGTATAATCTCCCCTTAGTCCTGTTTCAGTTTACATTTCAGCAAAGTATGTCCCACGCCTGTGTTATCAATACATTTTTCTACGGACAAGCCTGCTTTTTCAATCAGTTCAAAGAATACGTCGGCGGTGTACATGCGGCTGTTTCCGTTGGCTATTGCAGTGAAGTACAGGGACGTCATAATCAGACAGAATGTCGAAGTTTCGAAGCGCTGCCTGTCCCAGAACGGCTCGAGGATAAAGATGCGCGTATTTTCGTCCATAGTTTCAGCGCAGCGTTTCAGTATTGAAACTATTTCATCCTCCGAAAAACAGTCGAGGAACTGGCTCAGCCATACGGCGCCGTATCCTTCGGGAAGCGAAGTGTTTTCGTCCAGCAGATTGGTTTCGATGAAAGTCATGCGGTGCGACAGGTTTTTCTCTGCGGCATTGTGTTTTGCCATTTCCAGCTGTCCCGGAAGATCGGCTATTGCCACATGCACTTCCGGATTGTACTGCAGGCATTTGAAGGCAAACTTTCCCGTATTTCCGCCTATATCCAGTATCTTTTCGGGACGAATCTCAAACACATGCTCCAGACACTGGTCAAAAGAAACATCCGAATAGTAATGGTCGAACGCGAACCAGCTTGTACGCGCATTTTCAGGAAGCTGCGACAGTCCTTCGTACACCGTGTCCCACGAGCCGAAGGTTTTCAGTCCCTCGGGTTTCCCCGTACGGACGGATTCCTCGAGATAGAACATTCCATTGTAGCATACATCGTTTACGAAATCAGTATTTGCAAGCGTAAAATCGCTGTGCATGAAAAAGTAAGCCGCTCTGGTAAGGAAAAATTTCTCGCTGCTGCGATACAGTAATCCTATCGCCAGACCCGCCTCGCAAAGTACCCTGACGCCATATTCCGGCAATCCCGTTCCCAGAGCGATACCGGTTAACGACAGTCCCTTCCCCTTTTCCTTTTCGATTAAATCCAGTATTTCGAGATTCTTCAAGGCTCTCGAAGCCTGAAAAACAAGCGGGGCAAAAGCTATCCAGTTTGCCAGCCGGATTGCATCAATCGCCTTTAACGAATCACTGTTATAATTATCCATATCAATCGCTTATTTTCTTTTCGAAACAGACCGCCGCATTGCATCCGCCGAAACCCGACATGGTTTTGATGAAACGGTTCATTGCTTTTTTCTCCAAACCGGTCTGCATGTTGAGTTTGCTGCCCGTTCCGTTTTCCGTGTAGCCGGCGGTGGGAATCAGGATGTTGTTGACGAGGCTTTCGATGCAGATTACGGATTCCAGAATACCGGCGGCGCCCAAAGTGTGTCCCGTGTAAGGTTTCAGGCTGTGAACGGGAATGTCCGAAACGCCGGCTTCGGCAAACGCCCTGCTTTCCATCTCGTCGTTGTATATCGTCGCAGTGCCGTGAGCCGAAATGAAATCAAAGCTGCCGGTATTTGCCTCGCGAACAGATTTCCTTATGGCTTCGGCGAGTTCCTTTCCCGTACGCGAGGGTCCCGAGATATGGTTGGCGTCGTTTGTTGTCGCTCCTCCGGTCAGGTATATTTGGGGGACGCCGGAATCGGAATCCCTGCTTTCAAGCCCGCGATTCTGCAAAACCACAGCGGCGGCGCCTTCTCCCAGATTGATTCCGTTCCTTGTCCTGTCGAAAGGTCTGCACGGCTTGTCGCTGAGCGCCATAAGGGAATTGAAGCCCGACAGCACAAAATCATTAAGCGTATCAGCTCCGATAATTACCGCACAGTCGCAGTGTTGCGCCTCAATGAATCTTTTGCCGGCAATCATAGCCGAAAGTCCCGATATGCAGGCGTTCGAGACAATATAGAACGGCGGTTTCACTGTCCCGTACTCTTCCGACAGCCTGTCTATCACTTTTTTGACGGATACATGGATAAGCAGGTTTTCGGGGGTTTCGGGATTATTTTCGATTTCCTCGATTCCGCCCTTCGTCGTCGCAACAATAAACAGTACCCTGCCGTTTGGCATAATGCCGGACTTTTCCAGTACGTCCTTTCCCGCAAGCCAGATTAATCTTTCAAACCTGTTCCATCCCTCAAAGGGGCACAGGGACTTCAATCTGCTGTTCTGTTCTTCGGAAAAACAGGCGGCATAAACGGGACTTTCCAGAAAATCCCTGCGGATTTCACGCAATCCCGATTTTCCTTCGACAATGGAATCAAAGACGTCCTTAGCCGAAAAACCCAGAGGATGAATGGCTGTGTACGATTTTACTTCCGGAAAGCAGTTTGCCGCATGCATAAAACTAAAAACCCGACTGTTTTAAGGATTCAATCATCCGTTCCAGACTTGAAAACCAGTGATTAATCTCGATTCCGTACCTCGATTTTATTTTCGCCTTGTTCATAACTCCATATTCGGGACGCTTTGCCGGAGTGGGATAATTTTCTGTCAGTATGGGATATACTTTACATTTCAATCCGTAGAGTTTCATTATTGCACAGGCAAAATCATACCAGCTGCACACTCCTTCGTTACTGTAGTGAAAAACTCCCTCCTCGAACTTCCTTTCTCCCGAAGCGACCTGACTGATAATCCGGAGTATTGCCGCCGCCAGGTCTTCTGCATACGTTGGAGTTCCGACCTGGTCGAAAACCACGCCAAGCGATTCGCGTTCTTTTCCAAGTTTTATCATTGTTTTGACAAAATTGTTCCCAAAGGTGGAATACAGCCATGAGGTTCTTATAACTAAGGATTTGTAATAGCATAATGCTTCAAATTCCGTACCGACCTTGCTTTTTCCATACTCCGACTGCGGAGTGGTACGATTCCATTCCGCGTATGGAACATTCAGTTTTCCGTCGAAAACATACTCGGAAGACAGCTGAATAAGATATGAATCGTGTTCCAAACTTGCCTTTTTCAGATTCTTCACCGCGTCGACGTTTAATTTCCACGCAAGCTCTTTCTCCGATTCTGCCCTGTCCACAGCGGTATAGGCTGCACAGTTGATGACAAAAGCGGGCTTGAGCCTGTCGAAAAATTTAAAACATGCCTCCCTGTCGGTTATATCCAGTTCGTCAACATCCGTAAATACGAAATCGAACTTTTCGTCTTTCGACAGCTTTCTAAATTCGCAGCCAAGCTGTCCGTTGGCTCCTGTTACTAATATCTTTTTCATTGTCTGTACTGTTTTGTTGCGCTCATTTTTTCATTTGTTTACGCGAAATCTTTCATTTCCCGTTTTAAAGAAGTCGATTATCTGGTTCAGCGCCGCCACTGCTGCGTTGACATTTGCCTCTTCCGTTTCCGCCCCCATCTTTTTGGGAGTGGCGAAATATCTTGTCCCAAACTCCTTCATCTTCTCATGACAGTCGGGCATCACGTCCGTACCGTATTTTATGCCCGGATTTTGCAGCATGGCGCTCAGTAAATCAGTTTCATCAATAACTTCCTTGCGGGCAGTATTGATAAGGATGACGTTTTTCTTCAAACTGTTCAGTATGTTCCTGTTTATCGACTTAATGGTAGACGGGATTGCAGGAATGTTTATGGAAATGATGTCGTTGACAGAATAAAGTTCGTCAATCGACTTCAAAGGACTTACGCCGTCTTCGACAAGAATACTGTCTTCTACAAAAGGGTCAAAAGCAGATACTTCCATTCCAAAGCCTTTAGCCAGAGCAGCGACAAGTTTTCCGACGTTTCCGTATGCGTGTATTCCAAGTTTTTTACCCTTCAATTCGCTTCCCGTTCCGGGCGAGAATGTGTTCCGCGCAAGGTAGATCATCAATCCAAGGGAGAGTTCCGCTACAGCGTTCGAGTTTTGTCCCGGGGTATTCATCACAACAATGTTTCTGTCGCTGCACGCCTGCAAATCAACATTATCGTAGCCGGCGCCCGCACGTACGACAATCTTCAAAACGGTCGCCGAATTTACTACCCCCGCTGTAACTTTGTCGGAACGTACAATCATTGCATCGACGTCTTTAACAGCGTTCTCCAAATCGGATGCATCCCTGTATTTCTCAAGAATAATTAATTCGTGCTCCGCCCCGGCAATTTCCTTTAACTGATTAACCGCAACAGATGAAAACGGTTTTTGAGTTGCTAATAATATTTTCATTTTTATATATACTAATTATTTTATCGGCGGCAAAGGTAAGGATTATTTAGTAATGTGTAAAAAATAAGATGACAATTATATTAAAAAGCATGCACGAGATGACCGGTTCGTAATCCTTGGCGGTAATCCTCCGACGGCGCGAAAATCAGTCATATACTGCACGTGCAGATGATGTTTGTGTTGAGAAATCTCATATTTTTTTCAATCATATTGCTCTTATTTTCAACGAATAACAGTATTTAATTTGAAGAAAAAAACAAATCGATAGAAAAAAATGATTTGTATTGAATATTTTTCATACTTTTGCGCATTGTAATTTTTAGAGAAACAGATTATGTCAGTAAAATACATTACTCTTCTGCATGAGAATCCGGGAAAACCGGAAATGGAGAAATATTATGCACAGGCGAAATGCACAGGGGAGTTAATGTTCCGCAAATTGAGCAGGGAAATCACCGAAAAGTCTTCAGCAATCATCGGAAAGTTCCATGCAGTCGTCAGAAAATTGCCAGCAGTTATTGAAAAGTTTCCAGCAATCATCAACATGTCTCCAGCGACCGTTGGTAAACGTCCAGCAATCACCGGAAACATTCCAGCAGTCGTTGAAAGGTCTCCAGCAGTCATCGGAGAATCTCCAGCAGCCATTGGAAAACGTCCAGCAGTCATCGGAGAATCTCCAGCAGTCATCGGAGAATCTCCAGCAGTCGCTGGCAAGTTCTCAGCAGTTATCGGCAAATTACCGGTAACCGGAAAACAATCGGACAAGTACACAATAAGTGATATTTTAGTGTGTTACATAAAAAATATTTATTAATTTAAAGAGGAATTGATATGAAAATTTCACAGAGTAATTATTTGAACATGTCGAATGCCGTGGTAACGCATTTCGACAATAATGTGCCGGTATGGTCAAGAATCCGCATAATAGCAGAAGGTGTTGGCAGATTGAAGACTACCATTGCTGACATCACCGCTACGGCGACCCGGCAAAGTATAAACAACCCTGTTGGACATACGGTAGCCAAGGAACAGGCCCGTGAGGGACTGGAAGATTTAGTTTACCTGACGGCTTTGCGCATAAGAAGTTATGCGGGTATAGCAGGTGACGAGGTGTTGTTGGAGAAAATGCGTTTTTCGCGTTCCGCTCTTGATGTTTTGGGAATAAACGACCTGTTGACCCGTAGCCGTCTGGTGCTGGACGCCTGCACAGTCAATCTTTCCGCCTTGACCGAATATCAGGTGGATCAGAAAACCGCTGACGAACTGCAAGGGCGCATCGACCGGACGGCACAGCTTTATGCCCAGCGGGATACGGTTATCGACCGGCGCATGGAAGCTACCGCACGTCTGCAACAGTTGTTCGCACAAGCCCGCAAAAATCTCAAAACGCTGGACGACCTTGTGGAGGCTTATGTGGAAGATGATACTTTTGTGGCTACGTACTTCAATGCCCGCAGGATTCATGATCTGAAGGGTAGAAAGATGAGAACTGAGGAAAAGAAATAAGAGAAAAAGATATGTATAACACGATGACAAGGAGAAAAGAAGTTCCTACCTTTTTCGGCGAAGTTCAATTAAAAGGAGAGCGAGTCAACGTTGTTGTTGAAAACAATACCAATCCTGTCTTGTTCTACCGACATGAAAATGGACAACTTTGGCAAGGTGACAGTATTGAGTGGCTTAAATCCCTTCCTGCTGAAAGCGTTGATATGATTTTCGCCGACCCGCCTTATAACATTAAAAAAGCCAATTGGGACACTTTTGAAAGTCAGGAAGAATATATTAAATTTTCCATGCTTTGGATTGAACAGGCGGCAAGAGTTCTAAAACCTGTCGGAACGCTTTTTGTCTGTGGATTCTCCGAAATTCTGGCAGATATTAAACATCCTGCAAGCCGTTTTTTCAAGTCTTGCCGTTGGATAGTCTGGCACTATAAAAATAAGGCAAATTTAGGATTGGACTGGGGACGCAGCCACGAAAGCATTCTGCATTTTCGCAAATCGAAGAAATTCACGTTCAATATTGACAATATCCGTATTCCATACAACGAACACACGTTAAAATATCCGAGCCATCCGCAGGCAGAAACAAGCCAGTACAGCAACGGAAAAAATGGTAATCACGTTTGGGAACCGCATCCGAATGGGGCAAAACCAAAAGATGTACTGGAAATTCCGCAAGACCTTGTCGAAATACCGACAACATGCAACGGGATGCACGAAAAAACACCCCATCCAACGCAAAAACCGGAAGAACTTCTACGAAAACTTATATTGGCTTCGTCCAATGTTGGCGATACGGTTTTAGACCCATTTTGCGGGTCGGGAACAACACCGGTATGCGCCGAACAACTTCGGAGGAAATGGATTGCCTGCGACCTTTCGCCGGAATATCTGGATTGGGCAGCCGACCGCATTAATCGTGTCGAAGAATGGAGTATTGAAAAATGGATGCAATATGATACGGAAAACATTAAACGCAGGAATTCAATAAGATGAAGCTGAAGCAACTTGTCGATAAAGTAAAGGATAAAGGCAATTTTGCCGACTTGAAAGCGTACATTAAATTTTGTGACGAATATCTGAATTATATCAGCGATAATTTGCAGGCAATCATTGTTTCGCAAAACGAAAATCACTATCAGTTTTATCAATATAAAAAGGAAGGAAACTTTCAAATCACACGCCCTGTCAATTCAAACTTAATGTATGGCACGAATGAATTTATGAAAGTTTCAAAAGAGTTTTTGCGGATTTTACGCACAATCAAAACCATAAATAAAAAGGATGATGCAGTTCGAAACATTTTAAACAATGTAACATATACCATTCAGCAAACTATTGGCGCTACACTGGACGGATTGCCTGCCGGAAAATCCAACACTGCCAGAAAGTTGAATGGAGATTTATTTGAATTGTTTATAAGGTTGATTATTCAGGAAATGGGGATTAGTTGCAGGTCTGGAGTTGTGCAAGTCCCTGTTATCATAAAGGGAGAAAAGGCGTTTGACATGAACTATCAGCACGATTTAATTGTTGAGAAAGGGACAGATATTAAAATGATCGGCTCCATTAAAACCTCAAGTAAAGACCGCATTGACAAGATTTTTATTGATAAGTTTCTTTACAACAAACTGACTGAGAAAGCAACTCCACACATTGCAATATTCCTGAATGATGTTCAAAGAAAAAATGCCAAACAGGAAAACAGGTACGGAATAAACTCAACTTTCCTGCCCGGACATTTTAAAGGTTACACCGTAAAACTCAACCCGCTCGACGGTGTTTATTACTGCGACATCCGTCCCAATATGCAAACGGAAGATATCCTGAAAGACCATATTAAAACATTTGATAATTTACTGATTGAAGATATTTGGCAATTCTTATAAATATAAATAGACAATGGATACAATTTCAATTATTGCAGATATTTGCGGAATATTAGGCTTTATAATAAGCATATTCGCTGTAAATAAAGTTTACAACATAAAGAAG
>JAISDR010000183.1 GCA_031264645.1 Prevotellaceae bacterium
CATCGGGATGCCTGCCGGTCGACGTGGGCGCAATAGTTCATAATGTCGGAACCGCTTTCTCGGTTTACGAAGCCGTACAGAAAAACAAGCCTTTAATAGACAATATCGTAACCGTTACAGGTAAAAGCATGTCCGTTCAGAGGAATTTACTTGTCAGGGTAGGAACTCCTGTCTCCAAGCTTCTGGAAATTGCAGGAGGGATGCCGGGAAATACAGGTAAAGTGATTTTTGGAGGTCCAATGATGGGAAAGGCGGCAAGCAATCCCGACGCTCCGACCCAGAAAAGCACTTCGGCGATACTGCTTATGCCCGACATGGAATCGCACCGGAGAAAACCCTCTGCCTGTATCCGGTGTTCGCGCTGTGTTTCCGTTTGCCCGATGAATTTGGAGCCATATCTGCTGAAAAGACTGGCTGAATGTAAAATGTTCGAGGAATCCGAAAAAAACAGCGCCCACGACTGTATCGAATGTGGAAGCTGCGCTTACTCCTGTCCCTCCAGTATTCCTTTGCTGGACTATATCCGGCTGAGCAAAACGGAAGTCCTGAAAATGAAGCGAAACAGAACAACATCCTGATTGCAATTGCTAATTTAAAAATCTTTAATATCATTGTAGAAAAAATATAAACAGTATATGAGTACTAAGAAATTGACAGACAATAAGAAATCGAAGGAAGAACCTTCAAAAAAAACGGGGAAAACAGAAAAAAAGACCGGTACAGGCAAGAAAAAACTGGTGGTAAGCTATAAAAATCTCTCCCCGGAACTGATTTTTTTAGTCAAGGAAAAATATCCGAAAGGGTATTCGGACTACCTTATCAAGGTGAATAAAGATAATGGCGACTTTTTTTATGCAATCACACTGGACACGGAAACCGTGGATTATCTTATTAAAGTTGATGTGAAAATCGATTCCGAAATCGAAGAAGTTGAAAAAGCGCTGTTTGAACAGCCCGACAATGTTGATGATGAATTTCCGGACAACGATTCGGAGCCGTTTGCAAGCGAGGGAGATGAGGAATAAATGTTCCGTTACAGCATAATTATCCCCGTATATAATCGTCCCGAAGAAATAGACGAACTGCTGAACAGTCTTAAATTTCAGACATGGAAGGATTTTGAGCTTACAGTCGTTGAAGACGGTTCGACATTATCATGCAAATCGGTAGTCGATAAATATGCGGCATCGCTAAATCTCAAGTATTTCTACAAAGAAAATTCAGGACCGGGACCTTCCCGCAATTTTGGCGCAGGTAAAAGTCAGGGAGATTATCTGATTTTCTTCGATTCGGACTGCGTTATTCCTGAAAAATATTTTGAGGAAGTCGAAAAAGAACTGAGCCTGTCGCCTTTGACGGGCGTCTTTGGCGGAGCCGACAAGGCAAGTCCTTCTTTTACAAACATCCAAAAAGCCATCAATTACGGCATGACCTCCTTCCTCACTACAGGAGGAATAAGAGGCGGCGCTAAACGCCTGGATAAATTTTATCCGCGAACTTTTAATTTAGGCGTAAAAAAGGATGTATTCGATGATGTTGGAGGATTCTCAGCAATGCGCTATGGAGAAGACGTCGATTTCAGCATCCGTGTAATAAATGCGGGCTATGACTGCAAGCTTTTTCCTCGTGCATGGGTGTATCACAAGCGCCGGACTGATTTTAGAAAATTTTTCAAACAGGTCTATCATTCAGGCGCAGCACGTATCGACTTGTATAAACTCTATCCCAAGTCGTTGAAACCGGTGCATGTCTTGCCTTCGATTTTCACTTTGGGAAGCGTTATGCTGTTGATATTATCCTTCTTTTCGATATATTTTCTGATTCCGCTTGTATTTTTTACCCTGCTGCTATTTGTTGACTCTTTGGCGCGCAATAAAAATGTACACGTAGCGCTCCTGTCTGTAATAGCCTGCTATATCCAGCTATACGCTTACGGATGGGGATTTATTAAATCTTTTACCGAAAAAATAATCTTCCGAAAAGGGACTTGAGGATATCGAATCTTAATAAGACAAATCACAGCTTTTATATTCTGCTATTTTATGCCGTACTGTGTTGATAGCGGAGAAGCAGCCGTATCCGTTTTCGATGTTTGAGACTATGGATACCGGTTCGGAGAAAAAGTCCATGCCCGCCTTCTGCAGCGACAGGCTTCGATAATGAGCGTAGGAATTGGCGCTCAGATGGGCAACGCAAAGATAGACCGTCGTGAGTACGGTATTGTCGCATGGCGGATCGGGATATTTATTGTAATAGTCGCTCTGTTTAAGGAAGCCAGGGTCTATCAGCAGCTTGATCGTTCCGGCAGTGTTTGCAAACGACATGTCCGAGAGCAACAGTCTGTCAAAGAGAAAAGCATCGATCTCGCCGTCCATGAGCAGCTGGGCGGCTTCCATATCCGGATTATCCTGTATCACAGCCCTGTCGCTGACAGCAATATCCCGATAGCCGATAACGGTGAGAGCGTCGGAATTTACGTCTGCAATCATGTAGGTCATGTAATAATCGCGCTGCGGCGAGTTGTCGGCCAGTCGCAGACTCAGAGGACAGCAGTCGATGGAATGAACCTGAAAGGCATCGGGAGTGAAGGGACTAAGCCGGTAAGCATTGTCGAAATGCAAAGTTTGCTGCAGGTTTACCGAAACCTCTTCAACGAGAGGAGCGTCAGGTATTGTGGCAGTTGCCGTGGCAAGGGGATAGCCTTCGATATCCAGTGTAAGCCGGTAAGTATGTCCGGCTTCGAAATGCAAATCGTGCTGCGTGAAAGAATAGCCGCTCTCATAGAAACGCAGCGACATGTCGAAACCCTCGCTCTGTAACCATGTAACTGTTTCGCCGGCAGTTTCGTCATACAGCATCACTTCGCCTTTGCGGATGATGGTTTCCTCTTCCGGTCGCCAGTTCCGGTACGAGCCTATCGAACGCGCTTCGGTGAAGGAGACAAAGAAAGTCCCGTCGGTATCTATGATTGAACTCACTGCCAGCACAGGCTGAAGATTGGCAGGCTCGACGTCGATGTAACGCATCATGCTTTCACATGCGGAAAACAGTATTGCAAAACAGACCGTAATCATACGGAAAAGAAAATTCGTGTTTTTATTCTTATTCATAACCACTAAAATTTAAATTGATAACTGACTGAAGGTATAATGGGAAACAGGCTGATCTGCCTGTAACGGTACTGCTTGAGATTGCCGCCGCCGTAAGCCGAACTGTACGGATCGCCATCGTAACGGGTCTTTTCCTCGATATCTATATAATACGGATTTCTCCGGTTGTAAGCATTATAAACTCCGAAAACCCACCGGCGTTCGCCCCAGCGTTTCTTCCTGATCAGACTGATGCTTAAATCGAGCCGGTGATATGCCGCCATCCTGTAGCCGTTATGTTCGCCGTATTCCATTACTTCCACCTGCGAATCGCCGGGGTTGACAGGATTGGAAACATGATATATACCTGTGGGAACGGTAATGCAGTTGCCCGAGCCGAAGACCCACGTTCCGGACATCTCCACCCGCTTGCCGAAACGCCTCACCGCGACTATGCTGAGGTCGTGGCGGCGGTCGTACTTGTAGCTGAAACGCCGTCCCTGATTCAGTTCGTCGAAACGGCGGTCTGACCACGAAAGAGTATACCCTATCCATCCGGTGAAAGCGCCGGTTTTTTTCTGCGCAAAGAGTTCAACGCCGTAACTGCTGCCCTCGCCCTGCAGCACCTTGTCCTCCCACTGGCTGTGCACGTCGAACACCGACGCGCCTTCGCGGTATTCAATCACGTTCTCCATAGTCTTGTAATATCCTTCGAGGCTCAGTTCGTAAGCGCCTCTGAAATTGTGCGCTATTCCGGCAGCGACCTGATTGGACAGCTGCGGATGAAGCATGTTTGTGGAAGGTACCCACAAGTCGGTTGGCATGCCGAGATTCGAGTTGGTCAGCAGATGGATATACTGCGCCATGCGTGAATACGACGCCTTGGCAGACAGCTCGTCCGTCAGCAGATAGCGCGCCGAGATGCGCGGCTGAATCACGTTATAGAACTGTCCGCGCACGCTGAACGCCGACCAGTGCAGTCCGACATTGGCTTTCAGACGGTCGTTCAGGCGTATGTCGTCTTCGGCATACAGTGTGTATTCGCCGGTATGGATTTTTTTCCCTCCGAAATTTACCGGAATGACTTCCGCCGTAACGCCTATGGCTCCCGGATTGAAGATGTGATATATTGCGCTGCCTCCAAAGCGGACGTAATGATTCGGCGATGGCAGATAGTCGAATGCTACCCGTCCGCTCCAGTCCTCGATTCCGCTGCGGTAATCCATTCCGTAGTACCGTTCCTTTTCTCCGGGGTCTGTTCTCCAGAGTTTCGTGAAGATATCCATCCTGTACCTGCTGTATGTGAGGGTGGTATTGCCGAACAGCTTGCCGGTGAAAACATGATTCCAGCGAAACGCCCCGGTGATGTTTCCCCATTTCAGCCCTCCCTTGCTCTTTAGTTTGCTGGAATAGGCGTAATCGTGCCTGTCTTCCGTCTCCACCGAAAACTTATCGTCGCCCATATAGGCGCTCAGGTAGATGCGGTCTTTGGACGAAATGCGGTGATTGACTTTGGCGGTGAGGTCGTAGAAATAATATCCGGGCATCACTTCCGTATCGCTGTCTTCGTTCATCGACTTGATAAACGGACGGGCAAGCAGGTCGATATACGTGCGCCGTCCGGAAACGATGAATGAGGTGCGATCCTTGATGATTGGACCTTCGAGGGTCAGTTTCGAGGACACTACTCCGATTGAGCCTTCGCCGTGAAACTGCTGCAAATTGCCTTCCTTCATGCTGATGTCGATTACGGATGATACCCGTCCTCCGTGCCGCGCGGGAAAACCGCCCTTCAGCAGCTCGATGTTGTTGATGGCGTCGGCATTGAAGACGGAAAAGAAGCCGAACAGGTGCGAGGCGTTGTAGACAGGCACTCCGTCAAGCAGAATCAGATTCTGGTCGGGACCGCCGCCCCGCACATACAGCCCGCTGCTGCCCTCGCCGCCCGACTGTATGCCGGGCATGAGCTGCAGGACTTTGAGTATGTCCGTCTCGCCAAGAAAGGCGGGAATGGATTTCACCTGCGCCACAGGTATGTTGAGTACGCTCATCTGCGTGCGGTCTTGAACAGGCTCGGACCGGACTGCGGTGATTTCCACTTCGTCCAGCCACAGCGCCCCGCTCATGCCGACGTCAATCACGGTATCCCTGCGGAGGGTAAACGAGTGTGTCCTTACGTTGTATCCAACGTGGGAATAAACGAGTTCGACCTCTCCGGCGGGCAGGGTAAGGCTGTAGAATCCGTACTGGTTCGACGATGTGCCAAGCGATGCGGCGCGGATATGCACCGTAGCGCCAATAAGACTCTCGGTGGTGAGGCTGTCGCGCATATAGCCGCTGACAGTGTATTTTTTGCCCTGCTTCCCCGCGCTCTGGGCGTAACAGGGGACAGTGAAAATGTATAATACTGTAATCGTCAGGAATGTTTTTAGTATTTGTACT
>JAISDR010000237.1 GCA_031264645.1 Prevotellaceae bacterium
AAAAAAAATGAAAAAATATTTTGGAATTAAAAAAAGTTAGTACCTTTGCAATCCGTTTTATATAATGAATTTAGTATTAAAATAAAGTATAACAGCAATTTATGTTAACGATTCAACAGTTAGTAAGAAAAGGGCGGCAGAAATCGGAGAATAACAGCAAAGCTCCAGCGCTGGACGCCAGTCCGCAAAGGCGGGGAGTATGTGTGCGGGTGTACACGACCACGCCAAAGAAGCCAAATTCGGCTATGAGAAAAGTTGCCCGCGTGAGGTTAACCAATCTCAAAGAGGTGAATGCATATATCCCCGGCGAAGGGCACAATCTGCAGGAACACTCGATAGTATTAGTACGCGGAGGTCGTGTAAAGGATCTTCCGGGAGTACGTTACCACTTGGTACGCGGGGCGCTGGACGCTTCGGGAGTGGAAGGACGCAAGCAGGGACGTTCGCTTTATGGAACAAAACGTCCGAAAGCCACTGCAGCGGCAGCAACTAAAAAGAAATAACAATAAATATTAATAAAAATACAGGAAAATGAGAAAATCGAAGCCTAAAAAGAGGATTCTGCTTCCCGACCCAAAATACGGAGATGTTCTGGTAACACGATTCGTTAATAATTTGATGTACGGGGGAAAGAAGAGTATCGCATACACAATATTCTACGATGCGTTGGATATGGTAAGCGAGAAGATGAAAGATTCGGAAAAGGCTCCTCTCGACATCTGGAAAAAAGCGCTTGAGAACATCACTCCTCAAGTCGAAGTAAAAAGCCGCCGTATTGGCGGAGCCACATTCCAGGTGCCTACAGAGGTAAGACCCGAGCGAAAGATTTCATTGAGCATCAAAAACATGCTGTTATACGCTCGCAAACGTTCGGGACGTTCAATGGCAGAAAAACTGTGCGGTGAAATAGTCGCGGCATACAATGAAGAAGGTGGAGCCTTCAAGCGCAAGGAAGACATGCACAAAATGGCTGAAGCAAACAAAGCCTTTGCACATTTCAGGGTGTAACTCCAAACCCCGAAAAGGATAATTTTTAAGATGGCAAGAGACTTAAAATATACAAGAAATATCGGCATCATGGCACACATTGACGCCGGAAAAACTACAACATCGGAACGTATTCTGTTCTATACGGGAAAAACCCACCGCGTGGGCGAAGTACACGACGGAGCGGCGACTATGGACTGGATGGTGCAGGAACAGGAACGCGGTATAACTATTACTTCCGCTGCTACAACCACTTTCTGGTCGTACAGGGACAATACATACCACATCAACCTGATTGATACCCCCGGACACGTCGATTTTACGGTCGAGGTTGAACGCTCGCTGAGGGTGCTTGATGGAGCGGTTGCTACATTTTGCGCTGTAGGAGCGGTAGAACCACAGTCGGAAACAGTTTGGAGGCAGGCAGACAAATACAAAGTGCCCCGCATTGCATACGTAAACAAAATGGATCGCACAGGCGCCGACTACTTTAACGTAGTAAACGAAATGCGCGAAAAACTGGGCGCGAATCCTGTACCCATTGCACTGCCAATCGGTTCCGAAGAAAAATTTGAAGGAATTGTAGACCTGATTACCAGAAAGGCTATCATATTTTTCGACGACAAGACTGTCCGTGACAATTTTGTCATAAAGGATGTTCCGGAAGACATGATAGACGAAGTCGACGAATGGAGAGGTAAACTCGTGGAATCCATAGCCGAATATAACGACGATCTGCTGGAAAAATTCTTCGACAGTCCGGACACTATTACCGAAGACGAAATCGTTGATACAATACGCAAAGCCACTATCGGAATGTCCATTACGCCGGTAATGTGCGGTTCGTCCTTCAAGAACAAGGGCGTTCAATACCTTCTGGATGCTATCGTACGGTTTTTGCCAAGTCCTCTCGACAAGGGAGCAGTGCAGGGAACGGACGATTATGCCAGGGAAGTTACGCGCCAGCCTTCTATCAAGGAACCGTTCTGCGGCTTGGTGTTCAAAATCGCTACCGATCCTTATGTCGGACGTCTGGCGTTTATCCGTGCATATTCGGGCAAACTCGAAGCCGGTTCATACACCTACAACACGCGTTCGGATAAAAAGGAAAGAGTTGCCCGCCTGTATCAGATGCACTCCAATAAACAGAATCCCATAGAGTTTGTCGAAGCCGGAGATATCTGTGCAGCAGTTGGATTTAAAGACCTTCGCACGGGAGATACGGTTTGCGACGAA
The DNA here is from genome assembly GCA_031264645.1 of Prevotellaceae bacterium. GTDB lineage: Bacteria > Bacteroidota > Bacteroidia > Bacteroidales > UBA932 > JAIRLF01. Next base: position 2,224 of record JAISDR010000237.1, read on the forward strand.
AAGCATCTTATCACTCTGGAATCAATGAGTTTCCCCGAGCCGGTTATCGGTCTGGCAATCGAACCGAAAACGCAAAAGGATCTCGACAAGCTGGGCGTCGCCCTCAACAAGCTTTCGGAGGAAGATCCTACATTTACAGTCAAAACCGATCCGGACAGCGGACAGACGATAATCAGCGGAATGGGCGAGTTGCATTTGGAAATCATTGTCGACCGTCTTAGACGCGAATTTGGAGTCGAAATCAATCAGGGCGCTCCGCAGGTTAACTATAAGGAAGCTCTTACAGCAACTGTTGAACATCGCGAGGTGTTCAAGAAGCAGACCGGCGGACGCGGTAAATTTGCCGACATCATCATATCGATAGGTCCGAGCGACGAAGGCGTTACAGGACTGCAATTTGTAGATCAGGTTAAGGGCGGAAATATTCCCAAGGAATTTATCCCTGCAGTGGAAAAGGGATTCAAGGAAGCTATGGCAAATGGACCTTTGGCAGGATATACTGTTGAAAGTATTAAGGTTGTCCTGAAAGACGGTTCATTCCATCCAGTCGATTCCGACCAGCTCTCGTTTGAGATATGCGCGCGTGCAGCGTTCAGACATGCCGCAATCAAGGCTAAACCCATAATCATGGAGCCGGTAATGTCGCTGGAAGTTGTTACTCCCGAAGAAAATATGGGAGACGTCATAGGCGATCTCAACAAGCGTCGCGGTCATATCACGGGAATGGAATCGAAAGCCAATGCCCGTTCGGTCAAGGCAAAAGTCCCGCTGTCGGAACAGTTCGGATATGTAACCGTGCTCCGTACCATAACTTCGGGACGGGCTACATCAACAATGGAATTTTCTCATTTCGCGGAAGTTCCTGCAAACTTGGCTAAAGATATCATAGAAAAGTCAAGCGGACGAAAGAAACATACTTTAGAAGAATAAAAATTATTAAAATGAGTCAAAAAATAAGGATCAAATTAAAATCATACGACCATTCTCTGGTAGACAAATCAGCCGAGAAAATTGTAAAAACGGTTAAAGCTACCGGAGCAGTAGTGAGCGGACCTATTCCCCTTCCTACTCAGACAAAGATTTTTACGGTAAACCGCGCTACTTTTGTAAACAAAAAATCGCGCGAACAGTTCCAGTTAAGCAACTATAAAAGATTGCTCGACATCTACAGTTCCACTCCAAAAACAGTGGACGCACTGATGCGCCTGGAATTGCCTTCGGGTGTGGAAGTCGAAATCAAAGTCTAACGACAAGTGGCTAAAATAAGTCTGTTTTATTTTGAAAGCAGGCAGATTTACAGTATATTTCAGGAGTTTTTTACCCATTTGTATCTTCTTTATGGGATTTTTGTCGTACACCCAAATATTATGGATAAATTGATTGAGGAACTTAGAACTAAACTTGTTGAGCATTTGAATTTGCAGATTGCCGGCGAACAGATAAATCCGGATGAACCGTTGTTTAATTCCGGTTTGGGATTAGACAGTATAGACGCTCTGGAGTTGATTGTGTTACTTCAGCAGGATTACGGAATAAAAGTGAAATCGGCAGAGGAGGGAAAACAGGTTTTCAGAAGCGTCCGGACAATGGCGGAATATATTATGGAAAAGAATGGAATGAAGTCAGCATGAGAGTATTTGTCGCTGATACAGGGATAATTTCCACACTTGGCGCCGATGTGGAAAGTAATTTGTATCGGCTTCTTGATATGCAACATGGATTATGTTTCAAATCATCATATATCGAACCCGATACCGATTATTATGTCGGACGTGTGGATTTTACGAACGAGGAATTGTGTTCAATACTCAATGTAAGGACAAAATTGTCAAGAACTTCGCTTCTTTCCCTATATGCGGTAAACGAGTGTCTGAAAAGACTGTATATACCATGCCGTTTGGGATTTATATCCGGAACAACCGTTGGAGGAATGGAAAAAAGCGAGGATTTTTTCAGAAAATATGTTCCTCAGACCGAAACGGCTAAAGTCGAAGATATCATTTATCATACCTGCGGTTCGGCGACTTCTTCAATCGCGTCTTATCTTCCCGAATTAAGCTATATTTCAACAATAAACACAGCTTGTTCCTCGGCTGCCAACGCAATCATACTCGGAGCGCAGAAAATCAAGTCCGGACAGTTGGACGCGGTAATTGCCGGAGGCAGCGATTCCCTGTGCCGCTTTACTTTAAACGGATTTCGTTCGTTAATGATTCTTGATGACAATCGCTGTAAACCCATGGATTTGAACAGGTCGGGACTTAATCTCGGCGAAGGGGCGGGGTATTTGCTTCTCGTTTCCGAGGATTTTGTCGAAAAGCATGGAATCTCGCCGCTTTGCGAGTTGAAATCGTATGCAAATGTCAATGACGCTTTTCATGCAACGGCATTGTCCGACGAGGGCGAAGGTTCATATCTCGCGATGAAACAGACACTGGACAAGGTCGGAGTTTCGACCGGGGAGATTGATTACATCAAACTTCACGGAACGGGAACTGAAAACAACGATATGTCGGAAAGCGCTGCAATACTGCGACTTTTCGGAGAGAAATATCCCTTGTCGAGTTCTACAAAACCGTATACCGGACATACTTTGGGCGCAAGCGGGGGAATTGAAGCGGTTTTTTCCGTT
>JAISDR010000268.1 GCA_031264645.1 Prevotellaceae bacterium
AATGGAATACAGAGAAATAGGGAAAACGGGAATGAAAGTTTCCAATATCAGTTTCGGCGCTTCGTCACTGGGCGGAGTTTTTCATTCGCTCAAGGAAGAGGAAGGAATCAAAGCCGTACATGCAGCCGTAGACAATGGCGTCAATTTCATTGATGTATCGCCTTATTACGGCTATTTGAAAAGCGAAACGGTGCTGGGTAAAGCATTGAAAACCATCGACAGGAACAAATACTTCCTTTCGACAAAAGTGGGACGCTACGGAAAGGACGGAGCCAACCACTGGGATTATTCTGCAAAGCGGGCGACCGAAAGCGTATATGAAAGTCTCGAACGTTTGAATGTCGATTATCTGGATATCATTAATGTGCACGATATCGAATTTGCCGATCTGGAACTGGTTTGCAGGGAGACTCTTCCGGCGCTGACGGAACTCCGTGACAAGGGTATCGCAAAACATGTTGGAATCACCAATCTGACTCTGCGTCATTTTAAATATGTGATTGACCATGTTCCGGCGGGTACGGTAGAAAGTGTACTGTCGTTTTGCCATTACTGCCTGAACGACGACGCTTTAAGCGATTATCTCGATTATTTCGAAGAGCGCGGAATCGGCGTTATCAATGCTTCCCCGTTTTCGATGGGACTGCTCACGGAAAGAGGCGCTCCCGACTGGCATCCCGCTCCAAAACCGTTGCAGGATGTATGCAAAAAAGCGGCATTATACTGCAAGTCAAAGGGTAAATCCATTGAACAGCTGGCGGTCAAATATTCCGCAAGCAATCCGCGTATTGCTACTACCTTGTTCAGCACTACCCGTCCGGAGGCTGTTCTTCAGAATATTCGCTGGGCAGAAGAACCGCTCGACGAAAATCTCCTGTGCGAAGTGCAGGCTATCCTGGAATCACGGCGGCGCGACACATGGCTTAACAGTTAGAAATCGAAGCTGATATGGAGAACAGACAAATAAGGATTATAGACGCTCATGCGCACCTCTGGCTACGGCAGGATACCGAAGTAAACGGACTGAAAATACAGACCCTCGAAAACGGCAAATCGCTGTTCATGGGAGAAATACGGCAGATGCTGCCCCCGTTCATAATTGACGGACGCAATACGGCGGAAATCTTTCTGTCGAACATGGATTATGCACAAGTCTCGGCAGCCGTTATAACTCAGGAATATATAGACGGATTGCAGAATGATTACCTCCTGGAAGTTCAGGAAAAATACCCGAACCGCTTTCTGTGCTGCGGGATGGTGGACGCCCGTCAATCCGGATATCTCGAACATGCAAAAAGCCTGATTAATCAGGGCTTCAAAGCTATCAAACTGCCTGCCGAACGCCTGATTATGAATGACAGGCGAGTGTTTTTGACTTGCGACGAAATGATGCGGATGTTCAGGCTGATGGAAGAGAACGATGTTTTGTTTTCGGTAGATTTGGCTCCGGGGGAAGAACAGGTTCCCGAAATGGAAGAAATTATCGCCGAATATCCCAGTCTGAGGATTGCCATCGGACATTTCGGAGTTGTAACCCGTCCCGGCTGGCAGCAGCAAATCAAATTAGCCCGCCATCCCGGAGTAATGATCGAATCGGGCGGCATAACGTGGCTGTTCAACGACGAATTTTATCCGTTTAAGGGCGCTGTCCGGGCAATCAGGGAAGCAATTTCGCTGGCAGGTATCGAAAAACTGATGTGGGGATCGGACTATCCGCGCACCATCACCGCCATAACATACAGAATGTCCTACGATTTTGTCCTTAAATCCGGTTTATTGTCCGAAGAGGAAAAAACACTGTTCCTCGGCGAAAATGCAAGGAAATTCTACAGACTGGAAAACCTTGTCAGTTTACCTTATATCAAGAACATGTCGGAATGAAAACTCTTTTTGTTAAACATTATAAAACATCAATAATAAAATGAAAGCTATACAGATAGTGCAAGCGGGAGAAATACGGCTTGTGGATGTTCCCGTACCTTCAATACTGCCAAACGAGGTACTGCTGAAAATTAAATACGCAGGATTCTGCGGCTCCGATCTCAATACTTTTTCGGGTAAAAATCCGATGGTCAAGCTGCCCGTCATCCCGGGACATGAGATTGGCGCAGTGATTGAAACTGTGGGCAATGAAGTTCCAAACCATTTAAGAGCAGGCATGTCATGTACCGTCAATCCGTACACCGCCTGCGGCAATTGCCCCTCGTGCCGCAATGGACGGCATAATGCATGTCAGTTCAACCAGACATTCGGAGTGCAGCGCGACGGCGCAATGTGCGAATATATTGCCGTACCCTGGAACAAGGTTATCGCCGATCCTGCGATTTCGCCCAAGGATTTTTGTCTTGTCGAACCGATGAGCGTGGGTTTTCATGCCGTAAACCGCGGAAATGTCAGCGATTTGGATACCGTAGCGGTTGTCGGCTGCGGAATGATAGGCGTGGGCGCTATTGTGCGTGCGGCAATTCGCGGCGCTAAAGTGATTGCGATAGACGTCGACGACGCCAAATTAGCTCTGGCAAGGCGTTTAGGCGCAAGCTTCACTGTCAATTCCCGAGCGGAAAACATCCATGAATCTCTACGGAATATAACTCTCAATCAGGGTCCCGACGTGATTATCGAAGCTGTCGGCTCTACTGCGACTTATCAGATGGCTATCAACGAGGTAGCTTTCACAGGTCGCGTGGTGTGTATCGGTTATGCAAAAGCGGAAATAGCTTTTGAAACAAAGTATTTTGTTCAAAAAGAACTGGATATACGCGGCTCGCGCAACGCAATGCCCGAAGATTTCCGCGCTGTTATGGAATACCTTAAACGCGAGACATGCCCGAAAGAGGAGCTAATCTCCGGGGTCTATCCTCCTGATAAAGCGCAGGATGTTCTCGAAAATTGGAAGGCGAATCCGGGACAGGTGTTCCGTTTGCTGATCGAATTTCCGGATTTGTAATGAATTATGGATGTCCCCGGTAATGATATCATTGAAATCAAAGATTCGACGGTTATAACAAAAATACTTAACGAATCTTTTCTGACTGTGGCAAATGAATTTGGCTATACGATGGAAAATGCGCCAAGGTTTGGGGCATTTATAAAAGAAGACGTTATTGAAAAGGATTTTCAATACGGGACAAAGATATTTGGATTCCAAATGGATAACATTACAGTCGCCTGTGCCGGGTTTTCAAAGAATAGAAATGGTATCTATGAGATAAAACGACTTGCAGTAATGCCTGATTATCGACATTTGGGTATAGGTAAAAAATTGTTGCTGCATAATGAGAATGAAATAAAAACTGCTGGCGAGAAAATTGTAGAAGTACACATTGTTGACAGCAATGAATTATTGAAAGAATGGTATAAAAACAATGGCTATAAAGAAATAAAAGTCGAAGAAATAAAATGTATGCCGTTTAAATCATGTATAATGCAAAAAGAATTATGGGATGCGGAATAAAAGTTTCGGGA
>JAISDR010000279.1 GCA_031264645.1 Prevotellaceae bacterium
CTTTCGGCAACAAAATCTCCGTTTTCAATTATTTTTTATACTTTTGGGGCTTAAAATTTTTAATATATATAACAATATGAAAAGAAGTATTTTAATTACTAAAGCGCTGACAGTTGCCGTAATGTGCAGCTTCAGCATGAGTCTTGCGGCTCAGGATAAGTATCCTGAACCCGAGCCTATGAGACCGGGAATGTCGGAATTTTGGACTCCACAGCCGAAAATCGTTACCCCCGGAACTGCAACTGATAATGCGGTAATCTCTCCGCCTTCGGACGCCATTGTGCTGTTTGACGGAAAAGATCTTTCCGCATGGAAAAGCAACAGTAAGGAAGGCGGAGACGCCAAATGGATTGTGAAAGACGGTATTCTCATCGCAACCCAAACCGGAAGCATCGAAACGAAACAGCATTTCGAGGACTATCAGCTGCATATCGAATGGCGAATTTCCGAAAACGTTACCGGCGAAGGTCAGGGACGCGGAAACAGCGGCGTATTTATGCAGGGGATATACGAAGTTCAGGTTCTGGAATCATCTCAGAGCAAAACGTATGCAAACGGACAGGCAGGAAGCATTTACAAGCAGTCGCCTCCACTGGTTAACGCAATGCGCAAGCCCGGCGAATGGAACGTGTACGACATCATCTACTCGGCTCCGATATTCAAGAAGGACGGAACGTATCGCGTGCCTCCGCGCGTAACGGTTATTCACAATGGCGTTGTAGTACAGAATAACACAACGATCATAGGAACGACCGAATATGTCGGATTCCCGAAAGTGGTTAAACACGGAGCAGGTCCCATACTGCTTCAGGATCACGGCGACGCCGTCAGTTTTCGCAACATCTGGATAAGAGAATTATAACTGTCGCACTACAGTATCATGCGTATATGGGGAAAAAACAGTTCTGGCTGTTGATTCTTTTGCTCGTTTGCTCAAGTCTTAAAGCACAGTATGTGGATTACGGCGAAGATCCCGCCCGTCTTAAATGGTATCAGATTCGCACTGAACATTACCGGCTTGTATATCCCGCAGGCAACGAAGACAGGGCAAATCGGTATGCAAACGTCCTTGAATCCGTTTATCCCCATGTACGCAATACTTTATCCGCTCGAAGGAGCGCAATTGTTCCCGTCATTCTGCATCCGTACAATGTCCGGTCAAACGGGATGGTATCCTGGGCGCCGAAACGTATGGAACTCCTGCCGTCGCCGAATTTCGACTCGCGCTTTCAGCTGCCAGAATTAAGTCTGTCGGTACACGAATCGCGGCATATCGTCCAGATGGAGAAGCAGAATCAGGGCATATTCAGACCTTTCTGTTTTATTTTTGGAGAACAGACAACAGGCATTTCCTCATTTTTTAAACCCCAGTGGCTTCTGGAAGGCGAGGCTGTAGTTACGGAAACCGCCCTGTCTTCTTCGGGACGCGGACGTCTGGCTTCGTTTCTGACGCCGTACAGGGCGCAGGCTGCCACGGGGAAAAACTTCTCGCTGGACAAATGGTTCCTGGGTTCGTACAGGGACAATACTCACGATTTCTATGCTTTGGGATACGCAATGTCCTCGTATGCGCGGCTGAATTATGGCGCCGACGTCTGGGACAGGGTTTGGAACGATATGAACCGCTACCTGCTTCATCCGATTGCCTTGAAGAAAAATACGGGACTGACGCCTGCCGGACTCTTTAAATCGAGTGTCGATTTTTTCAGTAAGGAATGGGATTCGCTGACGCCCGAAAATCCGGATTCATTAATCTTTATCTCCGGAAAGCACAGGAGGCATGCTTCATATAAATATCCGCAGGAGGTTGAAAACGGCATTATAAGCCTGAAAACAAGCCTTTCGGATATTCCCGCCATTGTACTGATTGACTCTTTGGGGAAAGAACATCATTTGACTTATACGGGGACGGTGAACAGCAAGCTCACTCACGACGGCGGTTTTGTGTACTGGACGGAATACGCGCCCGGCACGAGATGGCAGCACGAAAATTATTCGCTCGTCAAACAGCTTGATCTTCGAACCTTACAGGTAAGAAGCGTGTCGAAACGCAGCAGATATTTCACTCCTGCCGTGCTGCCGGGGAAAATCGCTGTTTTCGAGCACGAACCGGACGGACGGAACAGCATTGCAATAATAAGCCTGTCGGGGAAAAAACTGAAGTCGTATCCCGTGATTGACAATATGCCCGTGCAGGACATGGTCGCCGACGACAGCGGAAAAATATTCGTCGCGCTGACAGGAAACGGGAACGCTCTTTTCCGCTTCGACCCGAATACTTCGGAATGGAAACAGCTGACGGATTACCTGCGTACCAATATCGAATCGCTAAGGATGCACGGCGGACAGCTGGTTTTCGAGTCGGGATACAGCGGAGTGAACAATATCTACGCCCTTGACGCCTCGTCGCTGAGCGTGCGACGGCTAAGCAACGCGCTGTACGGCTCGTCTTCGGGAACGTTTTCCCGCGACGGCAGTAAACTTTACGTGTCGGACTATTCCGCCGGTGGGTACAGGATTGCAGGCATCGACGCACAGCGCCTGAACGAAGAACCCGTCAGTTTCAACAGTCCCCGCAAGTTCAAAGCGGCGGAAAGTCTTTCGGCTCAGGAGTCGTTTAATGTCGATGAATACAAGCTCGGCGATTCCGTATACAAGTCCAAACCGTACCGCAAGTTCGCGAACCTGTTTAACGTTCACAGCTGGTTTCCGTTCTATATGAATCTTGACGAAGCAACGGAAAGCTACAGTCTCGAGTATAACAGCTTCAAGCCCGGAATCATGCTGCTTTCGCAAAACAGACTGAATACCATGACGTCGCAAGTATCGTACTATTACGATAAGGCTCAAAAAGCGCATCATGGATTTGTGTCCTTAAAATATTCGGGATGGTTTCCCGTCCTGAGTCTCAAGATGAATGTCGGCGGACCGAGATACCGCATTTCCAGCGATAATTCCCAAACTTATGTTCTCGACAATAAAAGCCGCGTGGACGCTACGTTTTCAGTATATCTTCCGCTCAATTTTACGAAAGACTATTGGGTGCACGGAATACGTCCGTTCCTTAATTACAAGTATGACAACGGGTACACGGGCAGCGCCGAACAGCAGTACAACTATCTGTATGCGGGAGTGTACTATTACAAATACCACGCTCTGGCGCATAACGATATCTTTCCACAGTTCGGCTGGCAGTTGTGGCTGAATTATGTCGGAAATCCCGTCAACGACATGAGCGAATTGCTTGTCGGCAAGGCAAACCTGTTCCTTCCCGGAATATTTCCCGACCACGGCCTGCGAATAAGCGCGTCCATACAGCAACAGTTAATATACAGTAAAACAAGGCTCTATTTTCCCGAGCAGTATGTCGATATTGCGCGCGGATACACTTACTCCTCGTTTATCAGGGAAAAGAAACTGTACACGCTTAAAGGCGACTATTCGTTCCCGATAGCCTGTCCCGATTTCAGCGCCTGGTCTTTGATGTATCTGTCAAGAATCAGGGGAAACATGTTTTTTGA
>JAISDR010000307.1 GCA_031264645.1 Prevotellaceae bacterium
ATCGCCAGAAAATACAAAATAACGCTTCAGAGCGAGACTGCTCCCGACTGTTTTGATGAGTTGATAATGCTTTTGAATGAACAGAGCGGAGAAAAAGTAGTCGTACTGATTGACGAATACGACAAACCGATTACAGCGCATCTTTTCGATTCACACTTGAATGCAGTCCAGACAGCAGTACACGATTTTTATCAGGTTATCAAAGTCGCCGACGAGTATTTGCGCTATGTTTTTATGACCGGAGAATCGAACTTTTCAGGACTTTCAATTTTTTCGGAATTGAATAATCTGGATGATATTAGCCTGCAGAAGCAATACGCTTCAATATGCGGATATACGCAGGAGGAACTGGAAAGTAACTTTGCAGAATATATTGACAACGCTGCAGAATGTTTGAAAATGACAGGGGAAGAACTTATGGATAACATCCGTTACTGGTATAACGGCTACACCTGGGACGGCGAAACCGCCATATACAATCCGTTTTCGACGCTGAATTTCTTTAATGTTCAGGAGTTTTCCGGCTACTGGTTCCGTACCGGCACGCCTACTTTCCTGATAGAAATCATTCAGCGCCGGAACAGTACGAATGCAATACTGGAACCAATCGTCGTAGAAGACAGCGTATTCGGAGGATACAATCCTCTTGATATCAGCGAAGTGCCTTTGCTATTTCAAACCGGTTATCTGACAGTCAAACATAAGGAACTGATTAGAGGTATCCCGCGATATACGCTCGGCATTCCAAATTCGGAGGTAAACAAGGCATTCCTGAAATGCCTGCTGGAAGCATACGGCAAATATCCTGTTGAACAGATAGACGGTCTTCGCATGACAATGGAACAGCAGATAAACGACTGTAACGAAGCCGGTTTTGCCCGCAGTCTCGAAGTGATGACTGCCACCGTTCCCTACGAACTCAGCCGTACCGACGAAGCTTACTATCATACGATGATGCTGATATGGATGCGACTGCTGGGTTTCAAAATACAGGGCGAAGTGTCGAACAATCTCGGAAGCGTCGACGCCGTCTGGGAACAGCCCGGAGTAACTGTGGTTGCCGAGATAAAATATCATGCCGAAAAAAAGACGGACACACTGCTCAAGGAAGCAATGGGACAGATACATGAGCGGCGTTATTACAACAGATATCTCGGAAAGATAATCCTCCTCGGCATCGCCTTTTCCGGAAAAGACGTCGGCTGCCGAATGGAAGAGTTAAATACTGGAAATTAATGACAAAAGGTTTATATGGACATTTCTGAAATTGGAAAATTTGCCCTGCTCGACCGGCTGAATGCAGGATTTGAAGCGCGGCAGCAAACAAGCTTAAAGACATTCGACGACGCCGCGGTCATTGCCGCATCGAACAGACCGAAACAAGTCTGTTCCGTCATTTTACTTGAAGGCATACACTTCAATCTGGTGTACATGCCATTGAAACACCTGGGATGCAAGGCTGTTACTCATGCCGTATCCAAAATCGCCGCGATGAATGCCCTTCCCCGGCAGATACTTGTATCCCTTGGAATCTCGTCACGTTTCAGCGTGGCGGACGTCGAGTCTTTCTATGAAGGGATACGCGCCGCCTGCCTGATGTACGAACTTGAACTGGTCGAAAATAACCTCGTCGCATCCATGACGGGAATGACCATAAGCGTTACAGCCGTGGGCGAGGCGTCCGAAGAAAGTCTCTGCTACAAAAGCGGGGCTAAGGTGAACGATCTGGTTTGCATTTCGGGAAATTTAGGCGCGGCATACATGGGCCTGCAGGTTCTGGAACGTGAACGGCGGATTTTCGAAAGCAGTCATACCCAGCCGAAACTGGAGGGCTACGACTATGTTCTCCAGAAGCAGCTGCATCCGCAAGCCCGTCTGGACATACTCAAAATATTCGAGGATAATGAAATCAAACCCGCGTCAATGACGGCTATTGTTGACGGTCTGGCTTCGGACATGCTTCACATCTGCAAGCAGTCGGATGTGGGCGCAAGAATATATCTGGAAAAAATTCCCATTTCGTCCGAAACATTCGCCGTATGCGAAGAAATGAATTTCGACGCCGTAACGGCAGCGCTGAACGGCGGCGACGACTTTGAACTGCTGTTTACTGTTCCGGTATCCCTGCATGAGGCTATAAAAGGCGTGCCGGAGTTCGAAATTATCGGATATACATGCGATAATTCACAGGGCGCATGCCTTGTTACTCCCGAGGGTAACGAGCTAAAAATAAAAGCGCAAGGCTGGACTTCCATAAGCGGGTAGAAATATTTTTATAAAAAAACAGTGTGGATATGTAAATTTGTATTATTTTTGTGTCAATTAAAAAATAGAAAATAGAAGAGCATGAATAATACCGAAAATGCATTGTCCAAGATTACCAGGGATAGGGAACGGACAAATCTTTTGAAAAAATATGAACAGAATGCGCTCGCTTTTCTTGTGCAGCATATACCTTCGTGGATAAACTCGGATGCACTGACAGCTATTGGACTGGCGGGAAGTTTCGCTACTGCCGCAAGCTTTGTTCTTGCATTTTATTTCCACCGTATCTTTCTGCTGTTCGGGATTTTAGGATTTGCCATCAACTGGTTCGGCGATTCGCTGGACGGACGGCTGGCATACTACAGGAACAAACCCCGGAAATGGTACGGTTTTGCGCTTGACTTCACAGTCGACTGGCTGACCAATATCCTGATAGGACTGGGCTATATTGTCTACGTGGGCGGCAAGTGGGAACTGCTGGGATTCGGATTTGTCGTCCTCTACGGATGGGCGATGATGACTGCCCTGCTGAGGTACAAAATCATCAACAAGTACACTATCGACTCCGGTCTTCTAAGTCCTACCGAAACGAGGGTTATCCTTTCGCTGTTTCTGGTGCTGGAAGTTATCTGGCAGGGTTCCATCGTGTACTGCGCCATCCTTGCCTGCGCCGTTTTATTTGTGATAAACATTATAGACTCCTTAAAACTGCTTAAAGTTGCTGACAGCCGCGATAAAGAAGAAAAGAGTGGAAAAACTCCGGAGTAATATACTCAGAAGGCTGAAGATTTTTGTCAAAGCTCAATTTTCCGCTTTCGTATGCGGTATGTGCGACTATTTAATCATGATTCTGCTAACGGAATTTCTCGGAATACATTATACGGTCTCCATCGCTATCGCCTGCACTCTGGGAGCAATCATGAACTTTTCCGTAAACAAGATATGGACTTTCCATTCGAAAACCAGCGCTTACAAGTTCTCCCTCCCGCAGCAGTTGTGGAGGTTTATTTTCGTTGTGGTGAGCAGTATAGGGCTGAAAATACTCGGGACGCATATCCTGACCGAGTATGTCCATATCGACTATAAAATAAGCCGCCTTATTACCGACGCCCTGGTCTCTATCCTTTATAATTATATGCTGCAACGATACTGGGTGTTTAAGGATGAGTTTAGAACCGGAAGATGAATTCAATTTATTCTATTTTATTCATTGTTTGTCTTCCAATCTTTGTTTCGCAATTTCAATCGCAGTTCTTAATTTTTGTTCAAAAAGTTGTTTTTCGGGTAGTTGTGTAAAATAATCGGCAACTTTTATATTGTTGTTTTCCAACTGTAAAAGTTCGATATGTTCATCGCTTTTCCCTGCACACAATATCAGTCCGATAGGCGTATTTTCGCCCTCAATTTTCATGTTTTTGTCTAACCAGCGCAAGTAAAGTTCCATTTGTCCTTTGTGCGCCGCTTGAAATTTGCCGAGTTTCAATTCTATGGCAACCAAACATTTCAGTCGTCGGTGATAAAAAAGCAAATCAAGATAATAATCTTCATTATCAACCGAGATTCTTTTTTGTCTGTCCATAAAAGCGAAATCGCTGCCAAATTCAATGATAAAACTTTGTAATTCAACTATTATTGCCGTTTCCAAATCTTTTTCTGAATATTTGTCTCTCAAACCAAGAAAATCAAGAAAATAAGGGTCGCGAAATACCAAATCGGGCGTAAGGCGATGTTCATTTTTCAGTAGTTCCAAGTCGTGTTTTATGGTTTCTTCGGGCTTTTTACTGATTGCCGTTCTTTCGTAAAGCATTGAATTTATGCGATTTTCCAAGACTCTAACACTCCACCTTTCCAATTTGCACATTTCGATATAAAACTCTCTTTTTAATTCGTCTTCAATGTACAGAATTGCCTTAATGTGACTCCAACTCAATTGTCTCCACAGTGTAGAGACAATTTGGAAATCGGGAAATGTCTCCGCAATGCGGAGACAATGTCGCAAATGTTTTTCACTCCAGCCTTTACCGTATTGTTCGGTTAGATTTACAGATAGCTGTTTGATAATTTCCTGTCCGTATTCTGCACGTTTATTTTGCAGAATATCGTTTTTTATTCTGTCGCCAATTTGCCAATAAAGCATTGTCATAGATGAATTTACAACTATGGCAACTTGCTGTTTGCTTTGCTCAATCAGCGTTTTAATGTCGGCAAATAAATTAAAATGTTTTTTAATTTTCTTCATAACAATATTTTTTAGCGTGATTGTTGGGCAGTGTTAACTGTAATTGTCCAAAACTGTTCGTTCACAAACCGGCAAGTCTGATTACGGCTTGTTTCTATAATCGTCCGTAATTCGCCGAACTGCGTGAGAATGGTTTTAGATATTTTCTGATTCGTTTTTGACATAACTACATGTATTTTATGGCGCAAAGGTAATACGAAAATTTATGTTTTCCTGTATTTATCGTGCGCGAAGTGGTTTATCGGCCCGCTTTGAACTAATTTTGCAGTGTGCATTGCTTTGCCAGTGCCGAGTTGATAAGCCGCAATATTTTCGATG
>JAISDR010000099.1 GCA_031264645.1 Prevotellaceae bacterium
CGCTTCCCGCCTTGTGATAAGTCGCCAGCACATGCGCATGATCGTGGGGCGCCACAACTGTTCCGGTATTTCCCGTGCGCACTTCTTTGCCTCCTATAATCAGGGGAATATCGACTACCATTTCGCTTTGACGCTTCAATTCAGCCTTGACGGCTTCCCTCTCTTTCGAACCGGAGGCATAATTCATTACCGGCTCATTTGCCGGTTTCTCGAACCGGAAAATTGAATTGTTCATATCTATTATAATTGAATTTACCAAACTATAGCTACCCTGAAATGTTCCGTATCGGGTCTGAAAAGACTGGTGAGATAATCGCTTACATGAACTTTCAGAGCAATTGTCCCATCTCTTGCTATATCATACGAATACTGTATGGAATAGTATTTTTCTTCTCCGTTTTCTAAAATCTCCACTCCGTAGTATGTATAAGGCAGTGGAAGTTGCAGCTCCGTATTTTTTCCGAAATCCTGATACATATAAACGCTTACAATTCCATCGACATACGGAAAATTATCGAAGATATACTCATAGTATGAGTCTATTTCGTCTAATCCTCCAACAAGTTTCCAGTCTCTGGCTTTTACTTCGAGGTTTTCTGTGTGCCAGTTCGGTACATCAAAGTTTTCGGGGGGCAAGTTTGTGTTTTCCGTACAGGAATTAAAAACTGCCAGTGATAGTATTGCAACAGCAATAAATTTAATTGTCTTCATATATCTATTATATTTTATATTTAAAAATTCAAAGTAATCAAAATTATTAATTAATTAAGGCTGTTTCTCCCGAAGAAGACGTTCCATTTCTGCAAGTTTTTCCCTCAATTCTATATTTTCCTTAGCCTGGACATCAATAGTTTTATCCTTTTCTTCAATAGTTTTATCCTTTTCTTCGAGCGCTTTATCCTTTTCCTTGAGAGCTTTTTTATTTTCTTCGATAGTTTTATCCTTTTCTTTGAGTGCATTGTTAAAAACACGCAAAGCTTCTTTTTCGTCTTCTATTTTTTTACGGTCTTCAGAATTGGTTGCCATTTCGCTGAGAATACCGGTGATAAGCTTCATATTTTTATCGCTCGGCAGATAGGGATATGCTTTCATTACATCCGAACCCTGTACGACAAAATAATTCTGTTCAAAAATACTGAGCAGCCTGTCAAGGTTTGTCGTATAGCGCACATCGGTGATTCTGCCTGCCTGAATGACATAACAGTCATGGGTAAGCTGTTCTATAAATTCTGACTTTGCATTGATTGGCGTCTGGTCGCGCATGTCAGCGCTTACACGTCCGGTTTTAACGCAGGGACATTCTATTTCGCGGAGATTGTTTCCCAGAATATAGATTGTCGTAATCGGCAGGCTTGTTTCCTTCCCGTCTATAATCTCTTCTCTTGCATACTGTTCCCCGAGATATTTGCGAAAACGCATTACATCCATGATGTCCCACGATTTCTGGACTTCTATCAGTATCTTTTTCCGTTTGCCGTCTTTGGTGCGAACACTTGCCATGAAGTCCAGCCGGAAGATGGAAAAATATTCAGTACTTTTTTCTATGTTCCCTTTTTTCTTATTTTCCTCATTCTCCTCCTTTTTATAGGTGAACTCCTGCGGCAGAACGGATACCTTTTCTATCTGCTGTCCAAGTATGGTACTGAGAAAAAACTTCACTATACGCTGATTTTCCATCAATCTCTTAAACACTGTATCGTATATCGGATTGGCGATAATGAGCGATTGTGTTCCTTCTTTATTTACTTCTTCCGTCTCCATTTTTATCAATCAATTAATGTTGTAACAGGCCGCAAAATTATTAAATATTTTTAATACTGTATTTCGAAAATGTAAATGGGTGTACGACAAAATTCTGCATTTCAATTCTCTTAAGTTTTACCGCCGAGTTTATCCACTATTATTGCGACAGCGCCGTCGCCGGTAACATTACATGCCGTTCCAAAGCTGTCGATAGCGATATACAGGGCAATCATCAGTCCTACGGAACTTTCGTCGAAATGGAGCATCGACTGCAGTATGGCTATGGAAGCCATGATTGCTCCTCCCGGCACTCCCGGCGCGGCTATCATCATTATTCCCAGCATGAAAATAAAGCCGGCATACAGCAAAACATCGTGAGGCAAACCTGTCATAATGCATATTGCCAGACTGGTTGCAACGATTTTCA
Source organism: Prevotellaceae bacterium (assembly GCA_031264645.1). Classification (GTDB taxonomy): domain Bacteria; phylum Bacteroidota; class Bacteroidia; order Bacteroidales; family UBA932; genus JAIRLF01. Next base: position 2,171 of record JAISDR010000099.1, read on the forward strand.
AGGTGCTGCCCGAGAGGTGAATCGTTGCACACAGCGGGACGCAAAAGTCTGCAATATCTTCGTTCACGCCAAGTTTCTTTACCTGATTGAGCGTAACCGGGATGGTCGCCGCCGAAGAGGAAGTGCCAAGAGCAGTCATGTACGCGGGCATCATCCCGTACAGCAGCTTGAAGGGATTCCTTTTGGCAAACCCTCCGGCTATGCTGAACATGATGACAAGCAGAAGTATATGCAGTATGAAAATCACCAGAATAATCCTTCCAAAAATGGAAATAATCCTGAATGCCTCCCCCGAATGGCTCATGCCGAGAAATATGCCGAATATAAAGACCGGCAGCAGTGGAATTATGACGCTTGTGATTACCTTTTCGATTATTGACTTAAATTCTTCCATTGCCGACTTTATCGTTGTGCCCTTGCTGAATGCGTTTCCGATGCCAATGACAAAAGCCAGCAGCAGGGCGGTCATAACGTCGAATACCGGCGCCATCTCCAGCGAGAAATACGGCGAAACTGTCCCGGATTCGGTACTTTTGATGCTGTCGGGCGAAAAAACGCTGTCGCCGATCAGCGAGGGATATATTGCGCTGCACGAAAAGTAGGAAAAGAATCCCGAGAAAAGCGTAAATCCGTATGCCAGAATTACAGTGATAATCAGCAAGCGTCCGGCATTTTTACCCATGTCGGCAATTCCGGGAGCGACCAGACCTACCACTATCAAGGGAATACAGAAGCCCAGGAAACCTGAAAACAAATCGTTGAAGGTCGCAAAAATCCTTACGCTCCACTCCGGCGCAAAGTTTCCCAAGACAAGTCCAGCAATAATGGCTGTCAGTACTCTGGGAAGCAATCCAAATTTAAACGCCTTTTTCATTGAACGGGAAACGGCGTAAACTCATATCCTTCATCCTTAGCCTTTATATCCCCGATTGAAGGAAAAGCGATGTGCATGCCGGCAATCGGGATTTTGTTTTTTGCTACATAATCCAACAGCTTTTTGCGGTATGCAACAGCCTGTTCCGGATTGACGTCGTATGTGATTGCCACTTCGGGATGAGGCATCTGTACCGCCATGGCATGAGTCAGGTCTCCCCAGATAAACACGCGCGAACCGGCAGATTCAAACATGTACCCGGCATGTCCGGGCGTGTGTCCGTATGCGGCAATGCCCTTGACTCCGGGGATAATCTCCTTCGCGTCCTCTCCCGCTTCGGACGGGACAAACAGATGAAGCCTGTCTTTGTACGCAGCTATAACGTCCTGCGCCTGACGTCCTCTTTCGCTGTTGCCCATCCAGTAGTCATGTTCGGGCTGGGGGAGATAGAGTTCAGCCTTGGGAAAGGCAACTTTGGCGTCTTTAATCATGCCGCCGATATGGTCGCCATGCATGTGAGTCAGCAGAACAACGTCCACTTTTTCAGCAGACGTCCCCAGCGATTTCAGGTTGTCGAACAGATTTCGCCCGAAACCGGCGTCTATCAGAATCGTTTTACCGTCCATCTGCACAAGAAACGCATTGACGGCAGAGGGATAAGTTCCATCGGGAACATGCTTTTTCAGCATCTCGGGGGTAGTCCCGATAAGATTGTCAGGCTTGTTATTCTGCTGACCTTCGGATAAAACGCTCACAGTCGCGTTCCCGATTTTGAACGTGGCGACTTTCCCTGTCTCCTGAGCCGGAGACTTGTGTACGGATATGACCGCAATCAAAAGGAATGAAAGGACAGTTTTCCATGTAACATTCCCGCTTCCAAAATTTTTCATCTTATACTTATTTTAGTTTATTATACTTTTCAAGTGCATGTTTCAGACATTCCATGGCATTCAGCAAGTCCGCCTTTTTCAGGACGTATGCGATTCGCACCTCGTCTGTTCCCATGTCCTCCGCATGGTAGAAGCCGGACGCCGGAGCAAGCATGACGGTCTGTTTTCCGTAATCAAACTCTTCGAGTATCCATCTTGCGAAATTTTCGGCGCTGTCCACGGGAAGCCTCGCGATGGTATAGAACGCGCCCTTCGGCATGGGACAGAACACGCCGTCGATTCTGTTCAAGCCTTCGATAAGGCAGTTGCGCCTTTCCTGATATTCCCTGTGGATTTCGTCAAAATACTCGTCGGGGGTATCGAGAGCGGCTTCCGCGGCTATTTGACCGATGGCGGGAGCGCACAGCCGCGCCTGGCAAAAGTGCAGCGCCGATTCCGCAACCCTTTTGTTTTTTGTGATTAACGCGCCTACGCGAATCCCGCACATGCTGTAGCGCTTCGAGGTGGAATCGATAAGTATCACATTCTCCTCTATGCCCTTCAAGTCCATGCACGAGTGATATTCAAGTCCGTCGTAGCAGAACTCGCGATACACTTCGTCCGAAATCAGAAACAGCCCGTATTTCGCAACAATATCCCTCAACTGCTCCAGTTCCTCTTTCGAGTACAGGTATCCGGTAGGATTGTTGGGGTTGCAAAGGAGAACGGCTTTTGTCGACGGACCGATCAGCTTCTCAAACTCTTTCATCGAAGGCATGGCGAATCCAGATTCTATGCTGGTTGCGATTGGCTTGATTTTCACTCCTGTCTGTACCGCAAACGAGTTGTAGTTTGTGTAGAACGGTTCGGGGACAATAACTTCGTCGCCCGGATTCAGGCAGATATTCAGGGCTATGACCAGCGCTTCCGAACCGCCGGTCGTTATCAGAATATCTTCGGACGAGACGTCAATTCCAAGCTTGCCGTAATATTCCGCCAGTTTTTTGCGATACGACAGGTTTCCCGCCGAATGACCGTATTCAATGATTGTGTTTTTCAGCTTGCGAACAGCATCCAAAGCTGTTTGCGGAGACGAAATGTCCGGCTGTCCTATGTTGAGATGATAAACTTTTATCCCTCTTGCTTTAGCTGCATCTGCGTATGGCACAAGCTTTCTGATTGGAGACGCCGGCATCCTGATTCCTTTTTCCGATATATCTAACATACCAAATTTTTTCACAAATATATGAATTT
>JAISDR010000108.1 GCA_031264645.1 Prevotellaceae bacterium
AGAACCAAAATCTGCAGTGCTACCATTACACCATAGGACAATCTTCCGTAATTGCGGGCGCAAAGGTATAAAAAAATAACATCCCTCAAAATGAATTTCATATTTTACTGTTTAACAGCTATATGACAGATTGCGGCATACTCCGGCAATCGAAGAATATCAGTTTATAACGAACCCTGCATCTACCCAGTTTCCATAGTCGAGCATGTTACGGCTGCCGGCGTCCATGCACGAGATATTGACAAAGCGGCTGCCTTCGGGTATTGTCACGTCGAAGCGCCATGGCTCCTGCGAAAGACGCATTACTGGACTTTCCGCCATTTTTACCCCGTCGATATATACGCGGAAAACGACGCTGCTGTGTATCCCTATAGCGCGGGCATTATTCTGTTCGAGCATATTTTCGTCAACGCCAGCTCGCGCCACAAAGCGTTTATATTCAGGCTTGACAGCATACTGTACCGACGAAGGCGCTCTGAAACCCATTCCGTGAGCGTATGTTGTACCGCGTACGCGCAAAGGTTTTCCTTCAAACGATTTCTGTTTTTGCGGATACCACAGGCAGGACGGCACGCTTTTCAAATATGCATTGACTATATAATCCAGATTTTCAAGATATACGTCCGGCATTGGAGGCGTCTGCAAAGGCATTTTCACATAGTGGGACATCGAAGGGAGGCTGACCTGTTTTCCATTTCGAAAAGCGGCTGCGCGCAAGTCGGTCGTTTCCTGAATTTCCAGCGGGGCGGTATATAAAGCGGATTTCACCGTTGGACTGCTTCCGTCGGTTGTGTATCGTATTTCGGCGCCGTCAAGCCATGGAGCAGTGAGCGTTACCCTTGCTGTCTGCTCGATGAAATAAGGACGTTCGGGTTTTCCCCAGGGCACGAAACGGACGTAGTCGACGGGCGTATCGCTCTTCCACAGGCCGGCAGCGCGCAAATCGTCGCCCATATTGACGTTCGGAATACCCGCCTTCTGGAGATTTTCGTCAATTTCCGTTGTCCCCGTATCCGGAGTATAGCCTCTGTCGGGTTCGTAGGCGGTGTACGCGTCGTTAAGGTCGCGGGCAAGCATGCAGTTAAATCCGGCTTTCCACATGCTCGACATGGCTCCGGGCTTGCCGAACACGCACATGTTTGTGTGGACGCCCATGTATATGACGCCCGTAACGCCGCGTTCGCTAAGCAGGGAGAATATCTCGTCGGTCGATGAAGATATCAGGTCATTGTCGTCTATCTTCAAATCGGGATGCATGGCGTCCCAGCCGTAATTGCCGTGGCAGTGGATTCCCGGTCCGCACATGCATTTTCCGTAAGGCGCTGTAAATTTAGCGCTAAGGTCTTCGCGTATTTGCGGCGTCTGCCGGAGTTCTACCGCAACGGCTCTTTCGTACTGAGGATAACCGGAATATGCGGTTACCACGTCGCTTGGATTCCAGACAATCTGCATCCCGAGTTCCCGAGCAGCAGACAGTACGCTGTTCATGCGCGGAACCATTGCCGATACGCGTTCCGAAGCAGTCATGCACCAGTGCGAGTTCCACATGTCAATAATGATGACTGCGGTTTTGGCAGGGTCGACCCTGGTCGGCGTCATAATTGCTTCGCCCGTTGCGGCGTTGCGTGTCTGACAGTTAAGGGTGATATTCCTTGAATATGCAGGCGAAACTGCGACTGTACAGAACAGTAAAATGTTTATAAATAAACTTGCTTTTGACATTATTTCAGATAAGGGATTTCTATAATTAATTCATTATCCAATGATTCTCGCAGGAAAATCGAAATCCCGTTAAATTTTCCGGCGTCAAATCGGCGGCAAAATTATACATTTTGTTTTAATTAATTATTCAATAATTATTTTGTTTTTGTATAAAGAAAAGAAAAAAATTGCGAAAAATGCTTTTTTTCTCTTGAGAGAAAATTTTTATCTCTCAAGAGATAGTTTTAAAAAACCGGCAAATAATTTCTATCTCTTGAGAGATTTTTTTTATCTCTTGAGAGATTTTTTTCATTTTTTCGGAATTTTTTTCAATCCACAACCCCTTAGCTCTTTGTTTCTCTATCGGTATTCCCCATGTTCCCCATGTAGTACCATAACCCCACCCAAAACTATATAATATTAAACTGTTCATTTTCTATTATCTTTCCCAGTCTGAAAAATCAGGAACATCTTCCTCAACATAATCATTTTGTTTGTCAAAATTTTTATCAAAATGGCTTGGAGGTTGAAGATTAACTGATTTTTTATCAAAACCTGCAATATTATCCAAACCTTTATCCCCTCCCCTAATAAAAAGATGAGACAAACTACCTCTACCATGAACAAGATCAACAAGTTTATTCAGGGTTGTTATATCTTGTCGAGTATCCATTTTATTTTTGTCAAACTCAGCAACATAATTAAACATACCTTCTAAGGGTGCATCTGTTTCATAAGTTTCTGTATCATCCCCAAATTTAGTGCCGATATAATCAATAAAAGGCTTCCAATACTTTTTAATGAAATCGCCATCAGCACGAAGTCTGTTTAAATCTTCACGCTTATATGGAATTGTATCGTCTCCTGATAAATTATACCATAATAAATTCAATAAATTTTCACCATTTTCATTGTAATCTCTTGGATCTAATGTTGGTCCAGATGTTAAATAACTATTAGCTGCAAGCTGCTGGATATTATATTTAATCATATCCTCCCACTGATTTACTTTTCCTTGAAAATGTTCCTCAGTTTTGTGATGAAGACCTGCTTTATCAGAACCAGCAACCCCATGAGTTAATGCATTTATTGCTGCTCCATATTCAACCGGATCTATAAGTCTCCAATGTTGTGGTTCACCTGATACAAATCCCTCATATACTTGCCTTATGGCATTGCTGGGGGATTGCAGAGATTGTTCATCAGTATTCAATGCTTCCATAAAAGTTGAGAATGACTGATATGCCTCATCCAAATGAAGGATACTTTTAACTGCTGGCATCACTTCAAACAAGTATTCATCATTAAATGTACCATCCTTCATTTCTGTTAACATCTTATGGGTAAAATGATGATTATTCTTATTCGTCATTTCACGTAAGTTGTTAGTGTAATTATAATGTACATCACTCAACAAAACTGTTATATATTGTTTATTTTTCATTCTTGACTTAATTCTCGAACACCAGCTTGTCGCCAAAAGAATCGACCTTGACAGTTTCGCCCGGGTTCAATTTTCCTGCGATGATCTGTTTTGAGAGTTCATTGAGCAGTTCTCTTTGTATCACTCTTTTTAGAGGTCTTGCGCCATAAACGGGGTCGTATCCCTGTTCGGCGAGATATTCGACAGCATATTCGCTGACATTTATTGTGATATTGTTTGCCGACAGAGTTTTCTGCAATCCTGCAATCTGGAGCGAGACGATTTGCCGTATATCTTTTTTCGTCAAGGGGGAGAACATTATTATTTCGTCTATACGGTTAAGAAATTCGGGACGAACCGTTTCCTTAAGCAAATCAATGACCTCCTGCCTGGTCTTTTCGACAATTCTGTCATGCGAACTCTCCGTCATTCCGGAAAAATTCTCCTGAATAATTCCCGAGCCGACATTCGAAGTCATTATTATAATAGTATTCTTGAAATTCACTGTCCGTCCCTTGTTATCGGTAAGCCGCCCGTCGTCAAGCACCTGCAGCAAAGTATTGAAAACGTCGGGATGCGCTTTTTCTATCTCGTCCAGCAGGATGACGGAATACGGTTTGCGGCGAACAGCCTCGGTGAGCTGTCCTCCCTCGTCATAGCCCACATATCCCGGAGGAGCGCCGACCAGCCTCGAAACAGAGTGCCGTTCCTGATATTCCGACATGTCCAGACGGGTCATCATATTCTCGTCGTTAAACAGAAACTCGGCTAAAGCCTTTGCCAGCTCTGTTTTTCCTACCCCCGTCGTTCCTAAGAAAAGAAACGATCCGACAGGCTTTTTTTGCTCCTGAAGACCCGCCCTGCTTCTGCGGACAGCGTCGGCAACAGCCTGTATCGCTTCGTCCTGACCGATGACGCGATTGTGCAGCTCGTTTTCGAGATTGAGGAGCTTGTCCCTTTCGGCTTGCAGCATTCGGGTAACAGGTATCCCCGTCCATTTGGAAACGATTTCAGCAATATCCTCTGCTGTAACTTCCTCGCGAACCAGGGAGGTTTCGTTTTGCGTCTCGTTTTTTTCCCTGATCAGCTCGTCGATTTTCTTCCTGACTTCGATTATTTTGCCATACCTTATTTCGGCGACCAGTCCATAATCGCCCTTTCGTTCAGCCTCTTCCGCCTGAAACTTCAAGTCTTCGACAAGATGTTTGTTCTCCTGTATTTTGTCTGCAATACTTCTCTCTTCCTGCCACTTGGCTCTCATGACGTCGCGTTTTCCGCTCAGGTCGCTGATTTCCCTGTTCAGCGTTTCCATTTTGTTTTCGTCGCCTTCCCTGCGGATTGCCTCGCGCTCTATTTCCAGCTGACGGACTTTGCGGTCAAGCTCGTCGATTTCTTCGGGTACCGAATTGATTTCCAGGCGCAGTCTTGAAGCCGATTCGTCAATCAGGTCAATAGCCTTGTCGGGTAAAAATCGCGAGGTGATATATCTGTCCGACAGTTCGACAGCCGCAATTATCGCCTCGTCCTTTATTCTTACCTGATGATGAGTTTCGTAGCGTTCCTTCAAACCGCGTAGTATCGACACAGCGTCAAGCGCCGAAGGCTCGTCGACCTGTACAGGCTGGAATCTGCGTTCCAGCGCTTTATCCTTCTCAAAATATTTCTGATATTCGTCCAGAGTTGTAGCGCCCACCGCCCTGAGTTCGCCTCGAGCCAGCGCCGGCTTCAAGATATTAGCCGCATCCATTGCGCCCTCGCTTTTTCCGGCTCCCACCAGAGTGTGGATTTCATCAATAAACAGTATTATCTCGCCGTTGGAATCAATGACTTCTTTCACAACGCCTTTCAAGCGTTCTTCAAATTCTCCCTTGTATTTTGCGCCGGCAATCAGCGCGCCCATATCCAGGGAAAATATTTGCTTGCTCTTGAGGTTTTCGGGAACGTCGCCGCTGATAATCCTGTGCGCAATGCCTTCGGCTATAGCTGTTTTACCAACGCCCGGCTCCCCGACAAGTATGGGATTGTTTTTGGTTCTCCGCGTCAAAATCTGCAGGACGCGGCGGATTTCCTCATCCCGCCCGATAACGGGGTCGAGTTTGCCTTTTCGCGCCTGATCGTTGAGGTTAATCGCGTATTTGTTAAGACAGTCGAATGTTTCACCTGACGTCTGCGAATCTACCCTGTTCCCTTTCCGGATGGATTCGATTGCCGCGATCACTTCCTTTTCCGTTATTCCGTTGTCCTTGAGTATCTGGGACACACTGTCGCCGGAATCAATCAAGCCAAGCAGCAGGCTTTCGGGAGATGTAAAGCGGTCGCCCATCTTTTTCGAATACTCGTGGGACTTTTGCAGTACCTTATTCAAATCGTTTGACAGATAAGGCGTTCCTCCCGTAACTCGCGGATAGCGCTCAACAAGCGGTTTCAGCGCATTATCCAGAACTCCCGGCGATATTCCAAGTTTTTTAATCAGATAATACACTACGCCTTCATTATCGTTCAAAAAATACTGTAACAAATGACCCGTATCAACCGCCTGATGACTGTGCGATTGTGCAATCTCCACGGCTTGCTGGATTGCTTCCTGTGACTTTATTGTAAAATTATTCAAATTCATATAATTTCCTCCTGTAAAAAAAATAATAATTAATGTTTTAATTAAAAAAGCTGTTATCCATAATAAAACAACAGCTTTTTCTTCTTTCGCTTTACTGAATCCAGGGCGATTAACAGATTTCTATAACTTTCATGCTCTTTTTGATTTCTTCCTCTTTCATTTTAGGAACAGAAACATACAGAACTCCATGCTCCATCCTGGCGCCGATTTTTTCCTTGTCGACGTTTCTGGGAAGAATCATCTTCTGTTCGAATTTGCTGTATGAAAATTCGCGCCTCAAATAGAGAGAACTTTCGTTCTTTTCCGAATTTTCCAGCTTCTTCTCCATGGAGATAACCAAATTGTTATCTTCGTCAATACGGATACAAAAATCGTCTTTCGTCATTCCGGGAGCGGCTACTTCGATACTGTAATCGTTCTCAGATTCAATAACATTGATTGCCGGCGCTGTAGCATTTGTCCTTAACATCCAGTCGTTGTCGAACATGTCGTTAAACACTCCCGGTAACCAATTCTGATTTCTTCTAACTAAATTCATAACTAAATCCTCCTTTTTTAATATAATACTAACAATAATTTTTGCACACGAGGATATTCAAATAATGTGCCAATGAAAAAACCTGACAAATTGTCAGGTTTTTTATCTTTATCCGTCAGCTGAAGCTGGAATCATTTCATAATCATAGCGGAGCAGTAAAGTAATTCATAAAATTATACCACGCGAAGTTTCGAGAGTTCCCCCAGCAATCGGGAGCATTCCCCCAGCAGTCGGGAGCATTCCCCCAGCAGTCGGGAGCATTCCCCCAGCGGTCGGGAGCATTCCCCCAGCAGTCGGGAGCGTTCCCCCAGCAGTCGGGAGCATTCCCCCAGCAGTCGGGAGCGTTCCCCCAGCAATCGGGAGCGTTCCCCCAGCGGTCGGGAGCATTCCCCCAGCAGTCGGGAGCGTTCCCCCAGCGGTCGGGAGCGTTCCCCCAGCGGTCGGGAGCGTTCCCCCAGCAGTCGGGAGCGTTCCTCCAGCGCCTGAAGTTATGGCGGTAAAATTCAATTGCCGTCAATCGGATATTATGTAGATATGCAGACCGTTTCCATTTTGGAAACAGTTCAAACCGAAGGGTCACTTTTCTATCTCGATATCGTATTTGTCTAAAAGACCCGAAATGCCTGAAATTGAAAATTTTGCTTTCTTAATAAAATTGATTTCAGGGTTTATGGAGTAGTTGTATGAAGTCCGGAAGTCTGCTTTTTCAAGTATCGTGCGGTCAAAGACGGCTTGTGTCAGATTACAGTTGTCAAATACGGCATTTGTCAGTTCGGCTTCGGTAAAGTCGGTTTCCTGCAAGTGTGAATTTTTGAAAACGGTCTTTTTGATCCTCACTTTGTAAAACGAAGAATAATTGAGCTGGCAAGCGTCAAACGAAAAAGAAAGTCCAAACCCGTCGCAGGCGTCAAATCGAAGTCCAAGCATTTTGCAGTTACTGAATCTTATGTCCCGAAATGCTGTTTTGTTGAGCTTTGCCATACTAAAATTGCAGGC
>JAISDR010000113.1 GCA_031264645.1 Prevotellaceae bacterium
GAAATGAAATAACTGTCATCGTCAATCATGTCTATCGGGAATTTCTCTAAAATTTCGGAAACTATGCTCCCGTCTTTTATGATTTGCAGCAAAGTTTCGCGGTTCCTGTCGTTTCTTGCGAGACGCTGCAGACGACCGTAGTCCGTCTGAAGATTCGGGTCAATAATGTTTTTGGGTGGTTTGCCCATGTCGAGTATCTGACCGAAAAAATACAGTATCATCGAAGGATTATACACTCTGTTTTCGCCCTCCGCATGAAACTTATAGCCGTTATAATACACTTCCATGTCCACGTTAATCAGAGCAGGATCAACGCCTGTTTCCGCCATCAACGTTTTTACTTCCGCATGTGTAAATCCCAGCATTTCGTTGTACTTGGGATTGAGCGTAAGTATTTTGGCAATATTGTAGCCGCTGGTAAGGTCGTCGAGCATCACGGGAGAAATGCCGGTAATAAACGTCCGGTAAACAGTGTCATCTTTGGTTGCCGCTTTGATTCGTTCGTAAAAGTCGCGTACCATACCGTTTGCGCTTACCATGGTCTTGTAAAAATCTTTGCCAGCAAGCGTTCCCATAGCGATCAGGTCGTTGGCAAAATGGTCATATTCGTCAATGATAATGTAGATTTTAATGCCATTTGCAGAAATCGCGTCAAATGCAATATCCAAAATATCAATATCAGGGTCTTTTTCTTCGCCCACCTGCCGTATTAAATATTCGGCATCAGGTATAATGTCTTTATATGCCTCCAAAAAACGTTTAACAGTTGTTCGTATTTTATTAACAAAAGTTTTTCGGAACCTTTGTTCATTGGCAGTATTCAGTCCCGAAAAGTCAAATTCCATTATCGCGTAACTGTTTCTTTCCGGCGTCGGGTGTTTGCCGATATAAAGATTGCCGAATAGTTGCTCAAACTCGTCTTTGGCATTGACGTCGTAATAACTGCGCAGAGTTGTAAGAAACATTGATTTGCCGAATTTGCGCGGACGAATGAAAAAATGATTGCGGTTATCCTCATTTTCCAGTTCTGCGATGAATCGCGTCTTGTCGATATAGGCATACCCATGGAGGATAATATTCCGAAAATTTGAATTTCCGTACGGTATGCGTTTGAATAATCTTGCTGTCATTGCCATAATGTCTTTGTCAATAAAAATATCCGCAAAAGTAGTTATTTTATTTGTTTTTTAATTAATTAAAAAAGGAACGGGACGGATTTACACAATCCCGTTCCTTATCATCTTTTGAATCTGTCAAAAACTTTTAGTTCTTAACTCTTACTGCGTCCATCCGAATACCTTCATAAATTGAATACTTACATAAGGATTCCGGTGAGTGTCGGGCATATAGAAATAGATATACCGGGCGCTTAACGGAGTTTCGAAATCACAGCTGCGCGTAATATTCGTAGTAGCCGCAGGACCGGGATATTCCAGCGTTGCCGCCGGCGTCATATTTCCCAGAGCGTTTTTGTCGCTTATCTGCGTTTCGCTTGCAATAACGTGCAGGGTCTTTGTGTCGGTATGACGGGTTACTTCAAGTCTTGTGAGACTTTTCAGATTCTGCATGTCGATTTCGATCCAGTGCGGAAGCTGTGCAGTGCTTCCGGTATAGCGCGTATGCCAAACGTATTCAAATCCGTTCAGGAAAATCACATCCGGAGTGCCCCACTTATAGATTTGGGCGCCGGCAGAGCCGTCATAACTCGATGCTGTCGCCGTCCAGCCGTCCATGGACAGCGTGTAGTTCGGATCGGGTATTATCCGTTGCCAGTCGGTGTAGAAAGTATCCACAGCTTCCGGTTCGGGCAGGAACGCCGACCGGTATTCGAAAACAGAATTAACCATTGCCTTTTCGCATACCGTAGCAGTTTCCGAGGGCAATACGCGTATTGTTTGCATGTCGCCATCGTCGCCGTCGTAACGGATTTCACTCCAGACGAGGCGTTCGGCGGCGGCAATCCACGACAGTTCCACCGACACCTCCCTGTTGCGGTCGGTAAGAGCAAAACTTCTGTACGGACGGTTTACCAGCGATTCCTGAAACAGCTCGCCGTACGAGTTTGCAAATCCGCTTGTCTTGAGCGAATGTTGACCGTACGCATCGGAAGTCTGCACCTCGAAAGTGTACGACTGCTCGCCCATATTGGGTATCCATGCGCTTACCCAGTAGTATCCGGCGCCGGGCGTTACGGGAATAATCTGCGACGAGTCTCCCCTGTTCCAGGAAATATCTACACTGGTCACATTCGTAGCGTTTCGCAGCAGACATTCGAAATAGATTCTTTCCTTTCCTGCCAGAAATTGAACCTGATAGGGTTTCGGCATGTAAACCGTTTCCCCGTCCTTGATATATTCCTGATGCAGATCCATCATGTCGCTGCACGAGCTTAGCATAAACAGGCTTATGACAATAAGCGCCAATTTTTTATATATTTTCATTTCTTTACTTATTAATATATTCATTCTTCAACATAAATACCGTAAAACGTAAGTTCGGTGATATGGGTATAGGTTTGACCTTCCCAATTGTTTCCAAGAACATTGAATCGAAGATAGCGAACCGGTTCCAGATCCAGCGGAAAATCAAATTCATGTCCCTTTTCGGCATAAATCAGGTCTTCGTTGGTAACTGAATTGCCCGTCAGTCCCGAAGGTTTGATGAGTTCGCAATCCATGATTTTTGTCCATTCGTTCCAGTTGCTGTTTGGCGACGGCTCTTCGGTGCGTCCATATACTTCGAATCTTCGCGGATTGCCGTGACCGTAATATTTGTTGTTAAACAGCCACTGAAACAGCAGCATTCGACTCAGTTTTGTTGACTTGCCGAGATCCAGGGTAAACGGAGCGGGCAAGGCGCTGTAATCCGTATGGCCAAAGGTCGAAACATCATCGTCAATCATATATTCTTCCTTTGCGCCCCAGAGATTCCACGGCTGGTCGCTCTCTAATTTCAGGAACGTCATTATGCTTTTATCCAGTTTATTTTCCTGGATGGGAGTGACTGTTCCTTCTTCGGGATAAATGGCGCCGGACGTATTTCCCCAGTTGTCGCTAATGACAAGCGCGAATTTTTGGGGTACCGATGCATAGCCGCGAAGATTGACTGATGCGCTGTCCAGCTCGGACTGCAGGATACGCGTCGTTTGCAGTTCGCCCTGTGAATTTTGCGACAGTAGTTCAAAGACAAGCGGCGCTTCGTCTTCGTTTATCCAGCTGAAATTTGCTCCGCCGAAACAGCTGATGATATTGACGGTTTTTGCCGTTTTCGACAGCGACGATTCTTCCGGAATAAACCGTACCGGAACGGGGTCCGACAATTCCTGAGCGCGATTGATTGCATAAAGCAAAGCCTCGTGTTCCAGAGTGTCGTTGAAACCCGTTACCGTCAAACTGTTTTCGTAGAACGAAGCGGAAACCTCATACTGCCGTCCCGTTGTGAGGCTGTATACTGCCTTTACCTGCAGAATATCCTTGTCCCCGGGGACGCGATAAGTGATGATGGCGCCTCCGGGCGCCGAAATAGCTTCGACCTCGGTAACTGTACCGGGTTTTCCGCCGCTCGGGCTTATGGGATCCAGCGTCTTGTCGTCGCACGACAGAAACCCGAACACCAAACCCGTTATCAAATAAAAATATATTCTTTTCATATTCTTAACTTTTAACTTTTTAATAACTCTTAACTCTTAGTTCTTAGTTTTTAGTTTTAACTCAGGTCTACCATCCCGGGTTTTGAATCAGTTGCGGATTATTGATCAGGTCGCTTTCCGGTATGGGAGCGAAATAATCGCGAAACGTAAACCGCTGGATATAGATTGTTGTCGGAGTATAATAGCCTGCCACGTCGGACGACATCACATCCCAGCCCTGAATCAGACGGTTTTGTTCTCTCATTGCCGTTTTCCAGCGACGGCTGTCCCAGTAATACATGCCTTCGCAGGCAAGTTCGATATTGCGTTCACGACGGATAATATCCCTCATTCCTTCCTTTGTCAGGGGTTTTGAAGGATCGGTCGAATATTGTTCCCAGCTTTCGATTACGCCTTCCAGTCCTGCACGCGTTCTTATCGCATCGACATACTGGTAAACTTCGTCGGACGGCTGTGTTTTTTCGCCTTCCGTCGTTTCGTTCAGGGCTTCGGCGGTCAGAAGCAGCAAATCGGCATATCGCATTTCCAGACCCGTGTAGTAAAGGTCGTTGATCGTACTGCTGTTTCTGAACATAATGCCTGTTCCCACAAGTTTTTTAATAAAATAACCTGTGGCGTTATATTGCCCGATAACACGCTGGGAAGAATATTCGCCCCAGCGGTCTCTCGGGAACAGAGCCTTTGAATCGTCCGCCGGAGAATTGGCATAATGATTTCCGTACCATTTGCCGCGATCGAAACCGAAAGTGGCATAGAAACGCGGTTCACGGTCGAAGTTCACTGCTCCGGTCTGTTCTCCCAGTTCAATGTAGTTGATATGCGCCGAATCGCCTGTACGGAGACTGTAGCGCCTGACGTATTTGTCAGAATCCAGCACCCATTCCCTGTCTTCGCTGATCGGTACTCCATGATTGGAATAAAACAGTTCGACAGTCGAAAACGGCGCGCTTACTCTGCCTGTAGCCGGCGAACTGCCCGGTTCCAGCTGCGGCAGGCAGGCACGTTCCAGAGCTTCGCCTTCACTTTTATCGTTCTGGCTTCCCCAGACTTTTTCCACATTCGTTACCCACTGTTCCGTAACGGCAGACCGGAGCGTATTAACCAGCAGGGTCGTGTCCGAAGTTTCGATTTTAGTGATATAATCGGACTTCTGGAACAGACGGATATTTGCCCGCGTACATATTTCAATTGCCTTTTTGCAGGCTTCGGCGGCTCTTGTCCAGCGCGCGGGGTCTTCGGTCTGATTGAAGAAAGGCTCGTCGTTGTGGTCGAGGAAACCGTTGTACTCCCTGTTTCCGTTAAACAGCGGGCTTGCCCAGTATACCAGAACTTTCGCCTTAAGCATATAAGCCGCCGGCTGGGTGAAACGTCCGAGTTCGGATACATTGTTCAAAATCACTAAAGGCAAATCTTCGCTGTCAATAGCCTCGTCGAGCAGCTGAATGATATACTCGAAACAGTCGTCGATCTTTTCGCGATAAACCCGTATTCCGGTGGTGCTTTCGTTGACCGGAACGCTTTCCCTCAACGGACAGATGGGTCCGTAATAGCAGAGCAGGTAGAAATGCATATACGCTTTCACTGTTTTTATTTCCGCGATCATGCGGTCTTTTTCGTCGCGGGTCAGGTCAGCTACAGTTTCGACATTGTCTAAAAATACATTACAGTCCCTGATGCCGCCATAAAGCGTTCTCAGTCCTGTTGAAGTGCTTCCCCAGTAATTCATCTCGCTTGAGGTAGCGCTGTTGCGTCCCAGTCCGATTTGCATGCCGGCGGCAGTTTGCGATTCCCTGTTCAGTACCATTTCCATGGAGCCGAAAATAGCGGGATTGTTATCCATTGCATTATGCTTCGGAATACCCCAGTAGCATGTTGCCAGATACTGTTCCACAGTGTATCTGTCGGAAAATATATTGTCGAAAGTGGCAACCTGATCGGGAACGACGTCCAGATAGTTGCACGAACCTGTAAACATTACCGTCGCGAAGCAGATGATATTTTTTATTATTGTTTTCATCATCAAATATTATTAAAAAGTTTAAAATCCTATATTAAGTCCTACATTAAACACTCTTTGCAGGGGATAGCCAAGACCTTTGCCTGCCATTTCGGGATCCCAGAGCTTGAAAACGCTCCAGCCAAACAGATTGGTGCCGCTGACATAAACGCGAAGATTTGTCATGTACATCTTTTTCAGCCATTTTTCAGGGAAAGTATAGCCAATTTCAGCCGATTTCAGACGTATGAAAGTGGCGTCCTGCATAAACCATGTGCTGGTCTCGTTGTTGTTGTCAATCGCATAATTCGACAGACGGGGCCAGAAAGCGTAGGGATTGCGGTTGTCTTCCGACCAGTAACTGTCTACAATGGGCTTGATGATGGCATTCTGGCCAACAAGCTTGTCATCTCCATCTCCTTTATAGGAACCGTCGAGGAAAGGCTGTATTCTTCCGTTGCCGTCCATGGCAAGCCAGAATGACTGGCGCGCCGATCCCTGAAAAAACACGGAGAAGTCGAAGCCCCTGTAACCAGCCGAGACGCCGAATCCATAGTTGATTTCCGGTACGGTAGGGTAGCCGATGGGTACCTTGTCCAGAGCCGATATTTTACCGTCGCCGTTCACGTCGTGGTATTTTATATCTCCGCCCATAACCTGTCCGAACTGTTCGGGCGAATTGTCTACTTCCGAGTCGTCCACAAACAGACGTTCGGCAATATAGCCCTGTGTCTGATTGATTTTAGATCCCACTTTCGAGAGCCATGGAGTTGCGCTGTAGTCGGGTTCTTCCCACTCGACCACCTTGCTGGTGGCGTATGTGAAAGTGCCGCGTCCCGTAATCCACAAGTCCCTGTTGACGATTTTCTCGTAATTCAGTTCCATATCGAAGCCTTCGCCGCTTGCAGTACCGAGATTGGCTTTTACCTCCGGAATGATACCCATTGTTTCCGGTATCACGCGCGACAGGAGAATGTTGGTTCTCCTTTCCCTGAAGAAATCAATATTTGCCGACAGTCCGTTTTTCAGGACAATTTCGGCGCCGATATTGGTTTTGTAAGCCACTTCCCAGCCGATTTTGTCGTTGGCATACCTTGTAATGTCGACGCCGCGAGGATTGTACTGGCGATATGTACCCCAGTTAACCGGTCTGTTGGCTTCCATATTGACATTTGCCAGATAGTAGAAGCGGTCTTTATTGCTGCCAATGGCGTCGTTCCCGACCAGCCCGTATGTTCCTTTCAGTTTAAACTGTGAAATCACGTCTGTAAGAGGCTCGAAAAACTTTTCGTTCGACAGCATCCATGCGGCGCCCGCCGACGGAAAGAATCCCCAGCGGTGCGCTTCGGAAAAGCGTTCGGAGCCGTTGTATCCGAAGTTAAATTCGACGAAGTAGCGCGAATCGTAGTTATATGTAAAGCGTCCCGACAAACCGATGTTCCGGTTGGGCAGGGACAGTTGCAGATCGTCTGCGATTCCCTGTTTCGACTGCCGCATGATATATACCAGCAGTGCGCTTATATTGTGCTTTTCGGCGATTTGTTTGTTGTAATCGAGAGCCGATTCCAGATAAAATGCGGTGTTGATGTTTCGCGCTCCGGGGCTGTAGTCGATATACTCCTTTCCCGTCTCGGGATTCAGGCGACGCAGGGTGTAGGTATTGTCAAGCAAATCGTAGGCAGAGATATTGTAGAAAAACGGGACATACGCACGGGTAACGGTAAATTCCGAAAAACGGTCCATGTTAATCATCGCTCTTGCGCTCAAACCCGAAACCAGCATGTCCAGATTCTGCTTGACGGCAAACTGCGTCAGCACCGTGTTCTTGCTGTAATCCTTGTATCCCTTCAGCGATTCGGCGTAGGGATTGATGTAGTCCGCGTTGCTGGTGTTTCCGAACAGAATATGCCTGACATTGGCAAACTGCACATCGGGTTCGTAATACGGCTTGAAGTAAACGGGATTAGCCTGCATCACTTTATTATACATTGCCGATCCGCCGTCCAGAGGTCCGGTATATTCGTCGAATGCCGCGCTTAACTTGATGATCAGCTCGGTGGTTTTGGTTATGTTTATGTTGACATTCGAGCGGACGGAATATTTTGTCAGGCTGATATTCGAGTTGAAATTGTTACGTTTGTCAACTTTCATATTTCCGTTGTCCTGCGTAACATTTGCCGCCACATAATACCTTGCCACCGCTCCTCCTCCGCTGAGGCTGATATTTGCCCGCTGATTGATGGTTACATCCTCGAACATCGTCTTGTACCAGTCCGTTGCGGGATAGATGTCGGGATACAGTCCCTGTTCCGTCATGCTTATTTTCTCCGAACTGTAGAGTACGGGACCGTAGGGGTCGCGCGTTTTTATCGCTTCGTTGTGCATGCGCATGAAAGTAAGCGGATCGGCAATTTCGATTCTTCGGGTAGGCGAGGAAAACGAATTTTCGAGCCGTACATTCAGGCGCACTCTTCCTTCGCGTCCCTCTTTGGTTGTAACAAGGATTACGCCGTTGGCGCCCCTTGCTCCGTAAAGCGCTGTCGCCGTTGCGTCTTTCATGATGGAGAAACTCTGGATATCGTCGGTATTCAGTCTTGCCAGATCGTCGCTGGTGAGTTCTATACCGTCGATCAGAATCAGCGGGTCTTTCTTGGCGTCGGCTCCAAACGAGGTGATGCCGCGGATAAAGAAATTGGCATTGTCCTGTCCCGGCTCGCCGCTTTGCTGATAGGAGATCAGACCCGCGACACGTCCCGAAAAGGATGTTGTCAGGTTACTTGAAGGCACTTTCAGTTCCGAAGGGTTCACCGTAGTGATCGAAGCAAGCACGCTTTCCTTCTTTTGCGTTCCGAACGCCACGACGGTAACTTCGTCCAGCGCCTGCGATTCTTCCAGCAGAATCGCATTGATTACCGTTTTGTCGGCAACTTTAATTTCCTGTGTGGCATAACCCACAAGCATAAATTCAAGGATGCTTCCTTTCGGCACATTACTCAGGACATAGTCGCCGTCGTCGTTGCTTGTAGCGCCGGTACTGGTTCCCTGAATACGCACGGCTGCTCCGGAAAGAGCATTGCCATCCGGATCAATTACTTTTCCCTTGATGTTGAGATTCTGTGCATTCAGCCCGACATTCAGGGAAAACATACAGAGCAGCATACATATTATATATGCACTCCATCTTTTCAGTTTGTCAATTTTGTTCATTTCTTTTATCTGTTTTAGTTTGAACAATATTTTTTTAATCAATTTTATTAAGTAATCATATAAATTCCTTACTTTTCAGTAAAGTTCCTTTTGCTTCGCAAAAGTTAGGGTCAAAAACAATACTTTAAAAAAGTATCTGCGCTTCCGATTAATAATTCATTCGGAAATTCTTCACAGCTTCAGTCTGCCGTCACGATGAGTCATATTTCTGTTTCATAGCTTTAAATTATTAACT
>JAISDR010000138.1 GCA_031264645.1 Prevotellaceae bacterium
CTGTCGCAAAGAGACTGGTATCGCTATCTGGGCGAACACAACATGGATTTCGAGGAAAATCCCTGGTTCGACCCCAACAGCGGGCCGCAGCGGACGCTGACAAGCGCCAATGTCCTGCTTGCAGAATCAATGAAGCTCACCGGTCCGCCGATGGTCTATTCGCCCTCGTACCATACTTACGCTATACGCGCCGCCGACGGTCAGCGTTTTTTCAAGCTGCAAATTGTCAGCTGGTTCAACATCCATACTCCCATCGACGACTCCGGAGGCGAAATAAGCTATTACTGCGACGAACTTGTTGGCAATTAACAATGAATAATGAACAATTAACAATGAATGATAAACAATGAATGATAAATGATGATGTTTTCCGACATGGATATACCGACAGGAGTATGCATTTTCGAGAAACGGTATATCCCGTTAACGAAACTGGGTGCCGTTACGCAAACGGAACAGGCTGGCGCAAGTTGCGAAAGTCTGTCCGGAGTGCTGGGGGAGACTTGCGCAACTTGCGACAGTCTGTCCGGAGTGTCGGGGGAGACTTGCGCAACTTGCGACAGTCTGTCCGGAGCGCCGGGGGAGACTTGCGCAACTTGCGACAGTCTGTCCGGAACGTCGGGGGAGACTTGCGCAACTTGCGACAGTCTGTCCGGAGCGCTGGGGGAGACTTGCGCAACTTGCGACAGTCTGTCCGGAGCGCTGGGGGAGACCGTCCCGATCCGGGACGGTCTGTCCGGAGTGTCGGGGATGACTGTCCCGATCCGGGACGGTCTGTCCGGAGTGTCGGGGCTGACCGTCCCGATCCGGGACGGTTTGTCCGGGGTATCGGGGCTGACTGTCCCGACCTGGGACGGTCTGTCCGGAGTGTCGGGGCTGACTGTCCCGCTAACATAAATGATAAATAATAAATAATAAAAAAAGAAAATACAATGAAAAATACGGAATTAAGAAAACCGGAATCGAAAATTAAAAACCGGAAATGGATTGGCATAGCATCCTTTCTGACAGTGCTTTTTGCCATGCCGCTGGGCCATGCGCTGATGATACTGATGGAACATTTGCTTTCGCCGACAGCGCTTCACTTTTCGGCATTTGCAATGGGAGCGGCAGGTCTGGCGCTGACAATAACCGGCGTATTCGCTTCGGGCGATACGCGGCAAACGCTGTGGGGACTGTTCGGCGGACTGCTGTTCTGGACAGGCTGGGTGGAATTTCTCTTTGTGTATTTCGCTCACCGTTTTGGCGTACAGCCTCTGCTCGACGAATCGGGCGCCGTCGTTACCAAACCCGAATATCTGATTTTGCCCGCCTCGTTCGGCTTCTGGGCGATGTTCATGCTGTTCTATCTGTTCAGCGTAAAGACGGGCTGCAATTTTTTCAACTATCTGCAAAAACTGCTGTTTCGCAACAGGAGCACGCTCATCAAGCCTCATCCCGTAACGCGGCACGTCTCGATAGTTACTTTCATGGAACTGAATCTTGTTCTCTGGACAAGCTATTTGCTGCTGCTGTTCTGTTACGACGACAATTTCATCGGCGACCGTCATCCGGTTACAGCGCTGCTTGCATTTTCCTGTCTGGTCGCTTCGCTGTTCATGTTCCGGCGCCTGCTGCGAATCGCTCAGTGGGGCTATGCCATTCGTTACGCCATCCCCACGGTCATCGTCTTCTGGACTTTCGTCGAAGTGCTCGGACGCTGGAACCTCTTCCGCGAAATATGGATAGAACCGTTGAAATACAAAACGGAAATGATTACTGTCCTGATCGCTTTCATCGTCCTGCTGTGCTTCATGCTGTTTAAAAAAAACAAAGGAAAACATTAATTGATGACCTGATCGGGAGATAAGGTATGCGAAAGATTATTCGTCGCTGCGAATAAACAACATATAACAGTTTTGTTGTCCCTGTTTGTCGCCGCTGTGTCTGCCTGTACCCGCTACCGTATCCGTATACTTCAGTATACGGATATTCAGTATACGGACATGGGGAATACCAATAGAGAAAATGGATTAAGAATAATATGGTAAAACCGTTCGAAAACCCTTCGGACAGCGGGGGCTGCGATTTGGCAGAGCGGTTTTTCGGGATATAAAAAACCTTGAATCACAGGGTTTTTTCATTTTTTTTGACGTTATCCGAACTAAAATATCTATCTTTGCCCATCAAAAAAATAGTAAAAATATGCAAGTAGTCAATTACGAAACAGCTAAAGAGCTGGGCATTTTGCCGGAAGAACTGGATTCCATAAAGGAAATCATGGGACGGACGCCCAATTTCACAGAGTTGAACATATATTCCGCAATGTGGTCGGAACATGCCTCTTACAAAAACTCCATCAAATGGATAAAGACGCTGCCGCGCACGGGAGAACACCTGCTGGCGGAAGCGGGAAGCGAAAACGCCGGTCTGGTCGACCTTGGCGACGGTCTGGCGTGTGCGTTCAAGATCGAATCGCACAATCATCCCTGTGCCGTAGAGCCTTACCAGGGAGCGGCGACGGGCGTCGGGGGAATAAACCGCGACATATTCACCATGGGGGCGCGACCCATTGCGCAGCTGAACTCCCTGCGTTTCGGGATGCCCGATGAAGAGCACAACAGGCGGCTTATGCGCGGAGTAGTCAAGGGCATAGGCGATTACGGCAACTGTTTTGGCGTTCCCGTTGTCGGGGGCGAAGTTGCTTTCGACGACTGTTACAGAATCAATCCGCTGGTAAACGCGATGTCGGTTGGGCTGGTCGAAATCGGCAGCACGATATCGGCAACGGCGGGCGGAGTGGGCAATCCCGTATATATAATAGGATCATTGACGGGAAAGGACGGCATTCACGGGACGACATTCGCCTCGGCTGACATCACCGAAGATTCCGCCGAAGACATACCGTCGATTCAGGTTGGCGACCCGTTCATGGAAAAGCTCCTGCTGGAAGCTTCACTCGAACTGCGCGACAGCGGAGCATTAGTCGGAATGCAGGACATGGGCGCCGCCGGAATCATCTGCTCCACCTCCGAAATGTCGGAAAGAGGCGGATGCGGAATGAAAATAGACCTGGACAAAGTCCCTCTTCGCCAGAAAAATATGGAAGCCTGGGAAATACTGCTTTCCGAATCGCAGGAACGAATGCTGGCTGTCGTGAAAAAGGGAAAGGAAGCTGTCGTCGAAGCCATTTTCGAGAAATGGGATCTGGAGTGCGCCATAATCGGCGAAATCATTGAAGACGACAGGCTTTTGTTTTATTATAAAAACGAGCTGGTAGCCGAAGTACCGGCGTCGTCGCTGGCTTTGGGCGGAGGCGCGCCGCAGTATGACAGGGAATATTCCGAGCCTGCAAATATCAAAGAGTATGCCAGATTCAGCATGAAAAGCATTGCCGAGCCGGCCAGTCTTAAAGAAGTCGCGCTTTTCCTTGCGGGACATCCGAATATCGCATCAAAGAAATGGGTATACGAACAGTATGATTCCATGGTTCGTACCGTCAACATGAGTACAAATGTCCTTTCGGACGCCGCAGTCGTTTCAATCAAAGGCTCGAAGAAAGCGCTTGCGCTGACAGTCGACTGCAATTCGCGCTATGTCAAAGCGAATCCCAAAGTCGGCGCCATGATTGCCGTTTCGGAGGCGGCGCGCAACGTTATCTGTTCGGGCGGCGAACCCTGCGCAATCACCAACTGCCTCAATTTCGGAAATCCCTATAATCCCGAAATATACTGGCAGTTTGTCGAAACAATCAAAGGCATGAGCGAGGCTTGCAGCAAGTTCGGCGCGCCTGTGACGGGAGGAAATGTGAGCTTCTATAACCAGTCGGAAATAGCCGGGAAAACCGAAGCCGTTTTCCCCACTCCAACCATCGGGATGCTTGGCATTCTGAAGGATAAGAAACATCAGACCACCCTCTCGTTCCGCAACAAGGGCGACATGATTTACCTTGTCGGACGTTCGTACAACGACATCTCGTCGTCCGAATATCTGTACAGTTATCTGAAAATAAAGGAATCGCCGACGCCTCATTTCGATTTGGACGAGGAGTGCGAAGTGCAGGAACTGATAAAATCCCTGATTAGGGCGAACCTGATTCACAGCGCGCACGACGTTTCCGACGGCGGACTGTTTGTCGCCCTGCTTGAATCGGCTATGCCCGAAAATTTCGGATTCGACATCACTTCCGACGCCGAAATCAGAACGGACGCCTTTCTGTTCGGCGAATCCCAGAGCAGGGTTGTCGTGTCCGTATCGGCTTCGAGGGAAGCGGCTTTCATCGATTTTGTAAGCCAGTATAACGTGCCCATTTCCACGCTGGGACACGTAACAAAATCGGAAATCAGGGTGGACGACACGTCTTTCGGATTCATCGGCGATTTCAAGAAACTGTACGACACATCACTGGAAAATATAATCAACGGATAAGTATAAATATGAAAATACCTTTAAGAAGTTCGACGATAACGGAAGGGCGAAGGATGGCTGGAGCAAGAGCATTGATGAAAGCCAACGGAATGAGCAAAGAGCAAATCGGAAAGCCTGTTGTCGCGATAGTAAATTCGTTTACTCAATTTGTCCCCGGGCATGTTCACCTTCACGAAATAGGTCAGGAAATCAAGAAAATAATAGAATCGGCAGGTTGCTTTGCCGCCGAATTTAATACAATCGCCATAGACGACGGCATTGCGATGGGACACGACGGCATGTTGTACTCGCTTCCCTCGAGGGACCTGATTGCCGACAGCGTCGAGTACATGGTCAATGCCCACAGAGCCGACGCGATGATATGCATAAGCAACTGCGACAAGATAACTCCGGGAATGCTTATGGCTGCCATGCGGCTGAATATCCCCGCCGTGTTTGTGTCGGGAGGTCCGATGGAAGCCGGGAATCTTGACGGCAAACATCTGGATTTGATTGACGCGATGGTGCAGGCGGCGGATTCGTTTGTCTCCGACGAGGAAATCTGCAAGGTCGAGCAGTCAGCCTGTCCTACCTGCGGCTCGTGTTCGGGAATGTTCACGGCGAACTCGATGAACTGCCTGAACGAAGCCATAGGACTTGCTCTGCCCGGAAACGGAACGATAGTGGCAACGCACAGAAACAGGAAAAAGCTGTTCGAGGACGCGGCTAAGCTGATAGTTCTCAATGCCACCCGCTACTATTCGAAGGGCGACGTTTCCGTTTTGCCGAAAAGCATTGCGACGCGCGAGGCTTTCCTGAACGCAATGACTCTGGACATCGCTATGGGCGGCTCGACAAACACAGTCCTGCATCTCCTGGCTGTGGCGCAGGAAGCCGGCGTCGATTTCACAATGGACGATATTGACGCTCTGTCGAAGAAAACTCCCTGCCTGTGCAAGGTCGCTCCGAACACTAACAAGTATTATGTCCAGGACGTTAATCGCGCCGGAGGCATAATTTCGATTATGTCGGAACTGGCTAAAGGCGGTCTGGTGGACGTCTCCGCCAGGCGTGTTGACGGACTGACTTTAAGGGAAGCCATCGGTCTGTACGGAATCAAAGAGGAAACGGCAAAGCAGGAGTATATTAAAAGGTACAGGTCGTCTCCCGGAGGGAAATTCAATCTTGTGCTTGGCTCGCAGTTTTCCTATTTCGAGAGTTTTGATACCGACAGGACTTCAGGCTGCATAAGAGACCTTGAAAACGCTTACAGCAGAGACGGAGGACTTGCCGTACTCAGGGGAAATATTGCTCAGGACGGCTGTGTTGTCAAGACTGCCGGAGTGGACGAAAGTATCCTGAAATTCCGCGGAACGGCGAAGGTCTTCGATTCCCAGGATTCAGCCTGCGAAGGCATACTGTCGGGCGAGGTTGTCGAGGGCGACGTTGTCGTGATTGCATACGAGGGACCGAAAGGCGGTCCGGGCATGCAGGAAATGCTTTATCCTACATCCTACATCAAATCAAAGCATCTGGGAAAGGAATGCGCCCTGATAACCGACGGGCGTTTTTCCGGAGGCACATCCGGACTGTCGATAGGACACATATCTCCCGAAGCCGCCGCCGGAGGCAATATCGCGCTGTTGCGCAGCGGCGACGTCATTGATATCGACATCCCAGCCCGCACAATCAACGTGCTCCTGTCCGACGAAGAACTTAATCAGCGCCGTGCGGAAGAAGAAAGCCGGGGGAACGACGCGTTTACTCCGCCTTTCAGAAAACGGGAAATATCGAAATCGCTGAAAGCGTACGCCAATATGGTAAGCTCCGCAGACAAAGGCGCTGTGAGGATTGTCTGATTGTTCATTCCAGCGCGCCGTTTTGCTTGCCGTATCAAAAGCGAAAAATTACATTGAAAGGGTGCAATTCAAATTGTCGTGTATCGGAATCATTGAAGACGGAAGGACGGAAGACGGAACGTACTCTCCCGCCAGTTTCGCAGACGGATGTTGTAATAGTTTGCTTGTATTCCTGCTTGCCAAACTCCTGAATAAGCCAGGTTTTCCCCACCTGTTTTGCTCCTAAATTTCTATACTCGCTTAATTTCCACTCAATAAGTTCTTTAATCTTATCTCTATACATTTTTCTTGACTTTATTTCGCTGCAAAGTTACACTTTTCTCGACTAATAACTGGTGAAATTCGTGAATTACATCATTCTTTTCCTGTTGAGAATTTAAATACCAGTCCGACTTCGTGGGAGGATGTAGCGAGTCCCCGGAAGTTTTTACCTGTAAAGCCGAGGTCGAAAATATAGTGGACGTCCATTATGTCGGAAGTATATCCCACATGAAAAGACGTCGTGAACGAATTGATTTTGAAATTCTGGCGGCTGTACAGTCCGATATTGAAGTTCAAAAAATGGTAGAGCGCGCCCACTCCCAGCAACGTTGTTTCCGACTGGTGGATGAGGAAAATCCCCGGCTGAAGCGTGGAGTTTTCCAGATAACGGACGAGTCCTCTTGAGGGCATATATTTCGCGCCGCCGAGTATCGGGATTTTCCATTCGGCATGAGCGTAAACCCTTAGCGGTCGCGACCAGTAGACGTATCTGTTTTCTTTTCCCAGATGATATATCGCCGCTCCAGTCTCGAAATAATCGGAATTATACAGTCCCCCGAAGCCGAAATCCACACCGAATGCCGACTGTCTTTCGTAAGTATACTGGTTCGGATCGACTGAGCCGTCGGGATTAATCATGTCCGGAAACGTCAGACCGTTCGGGTTATTGATTCCGTAGTAAAAGTTCGCCATCAGTCCCGCCTTTACGTAATTTGATTCCCCGACGGCTATCCTGTAGGAATAGACCAGACCGGCGGAGGTGTAGGAATATGCCTTGCTTCCAAGCTGGTCGCTCATTATCACTATGCCTGCGCCGCTGTTGTACCGGTCGATATACGTATCGAACGAAGCGCTGTATGTAGCAAAGTCCGTGCCCGACGAGGGATAGTGGTTTCTGTAGTTCAGCGTTGCCCGGGTATAATATTCGTTTCCCGCGTATGCCGGATTAAAAAACAGCGGCATGGCGGGCTTTATGGATAAATACGGGTCCTGTGCATTTGCAAGGAGGACGGTACTCAAAAAGGCGGTACAAAAATATATTCTTAATCTAAACAATACTGCAAAATTTAATTACGGAATAACTTCTTTTTCTTTTATATCCTTAATTTGGAGCTGGATATTTGCAATTCCCCTGTAATAGTTCTCGGCGATGGAATAACAGAGATCAACCGGATTTCCTCCGTTAAGATGCTCGAAATGTTCCGACTGGTTGAATGCTATAGCCGAAATATACCTGTACGGCTCGTTTTCCTGCAGCAGTTCCAGACGCAGATGGTCGCCGTCCTGCCCGACAACACAGCCGTTACCATTGTCGTACACGTTTTTCGCAACAAACACCGGCGACATGTTTTCGGGTCCAAAAGGCTGGAACTGTTTCAGGATACGGAAAAACTTCGGCGTTATCTGCCTGAAGTCCAAATAATCGTCAACCTCCGTACGCGGTATCATCATCTCGTCCGTAACGATCTCGCCTGCAATCTGCATGAAGCGTTCCCTGAACTGCTCCAGATTGGATTCCTTAAGCGTCAAGCCTGCCGCATACATGTGTCCTCCGAAATTTTCGAGAAGATCGGAACAGCCCTCAATCGCCTGATACAGGTCAAACCCCGGGATGCTGCGCGCCGAGCCTGTGATATATCCGTTGGAATTTGTCATCACGATAGTCGGCTTGTGGCGAAACTCTATCAATCGCGACGCGACGATTCCTATCACGCCCTTGTGCCACATCGGATTGTAGAGGACGGTTGCCCTGCCGTCGATCCCTTCCCTGCTTTTATCCAGCATGTCAATCGCTTCCTGGGTGATTTGGCGGTCGACATATTTACGGTCGTTGTTATGCGTATCTATTGTCTTGCTGAAAGAACTGGCTTTCTCGTCCGATTCGGAAGTAAGCAGTTCTACAGCCGCTTTGCCCGATTCCATTCTTCCAGCGGCGTTGATTCGGGGTCCTATTTTAAACACGAGGTCGTCTATGGTTACCTTCTGGTTTTCAAGTCCCGATATTTTCAGTATTGATTTAAGTCCCCGGCGCGGATTTTCGTTCAGCTGTTTCAGCCCGTAGAATGCAAGGATACGGTTTTCGCCGATAACGGGGACAATATCCGAAGCAATGCTTACCGCCACCAAATCCAGATACGGGTAAAGCTCGTACAAGGATATGTTGTTTACGGAACAGAATGCCTGCAACATCTTGAAGCCTACGCCGCAACCCGACAGTTCACGGAAGGGATAGCCGCAGTCGCTACGCTTGGGATCGAGAACTGCCACCGCTTCCGGAATTTCCTCCCCCGGCAGATGATGGTCGCAGATAATGAAGTCCATGCCTTTCGATTTGGCATACGAAATTTTATCGTTCGCCTTTATCCCGCAATCGAGGGCGATGACAAGCGAAACCTCATTTTCTCCGGCATAGTCTATGCTTTTGTACGATATCCCGTAACCTTCGCCGTACCTGTCGGGAATATAGAATAATACCCTTTTGTAATACTTCCGCAGGAACAGGCAGACTAAGGATACTGCCGTTGTCCCGTCAACATCGTAGTCGCCATAAACCATGATGATTTCCTTCTCCTTGATTGCCCTGTTGATTCTGTTGACGGCGATATCCATATCCTTCATCAGGAAAGGGTCGTGAAGATCTTCCAGCCGCGGTCGAAAGAAAGCGTGTGCGTCCTGAAAGGTATACACTCCCCGCTGCACAAGTAAATTGGCTAATACTGTATCAATTGACAACTCATTTGCCAGACGCTGTACATCGGCAGGATCGCCCTTTTTCTTCATTATCCATTTTCGTTCCATAGACATAGAAATCTTTTATTGCCCGACAAAGATATTACATTTTAATGAATTTCCTATTTTCTTTTCCTAAAAAACAGATACAGACAAAAAAAGAGAGGCAGGATTTGGGTGTCCTGTCTCTCATAACCTAACTTAAACCTATGAAAAAACCAATTTGTCTATAAGATGAGTCTCCCGTAAAAAGGTTTAATCTTATGTGAAAAAATTTTTATGTGTCATTATTTTATTACCGGAACAACTGTCATTGTATAGT
>JAISDR010000161.1 GCA_031264645.1 Prevotellaceae bacterium
TTTTCACTATGGAAGAAGCTGTTTTGGGCTACAATCTCCGTCCTGAATCGAAATATTTTGCATGGCGGGGCGACACTGACAGTTATACGTATATCGAAGAGAAAAATCTGGTATCCGAAGATATTAAGGGCGTGAAAAAGACAATCATAACGCTTGCTGAACTTAACAGCATCCTTAATGCCGGTCTGGAAAGGTTCCCTTCGTACTCGTGGATGGACGAAAATATCCTTAAAATCAATTATGAAGCTAAGGAATACCGTGTGGATGCGTCGTCCAAAACACTTGTCAAAACCGTGTCGTTTCCCGAAGGCGTAGCAAACCTGACATATACCAAAACGGGAAAGCTCTATGCGTATACGGTGGAAAACAACCTGTTATATATGAACGAACAGGGCGACAGCTTTGCCGTTACAGACGATAAGGACAAAAATATTGTGAACGGACAAACTGTCAGCCGGGAGGAATTTGGCATTTATGGAGGCATATTCTGGTCGCCTGACGGGAAAAAACTTGCCTTTTACCGCAAGGATGAAACTCAGGTAGAGACGTTTCCTCTGCTGGATATAAATACGCGCACCGGCTCTGTCAGAAACATAAAGTATCCCATGGCGGGAATGAAATCGGAACAGCTCTCCGTTGGCGTGTATGACGTCGAAACAAAACAGACGCGCTTTCTCGAAACAAACGATTTCGGACACGAGCAGTATCTTACAAACCTTACATGGTCGCCGCAGTCTGATGCGATTTACATACAGGCGCTTAATCGTGGACAGAATCATTTGCGGCTGAACAGGTACGACGCTTCGACAGGAAAGCTTGTCTCTACACTGTTCGAGGAAAAATCAGATACCTACATCGAGCCGCAAAATCCCCTGCGTTTCCCGGACGGAAAAGGCGAACAGTTTATTTATACGACAAATAACAGGGATGGATATTTAAGCCTGTATCTGCATGATGCAGCTGACGGGAAACTGATAAAACGCCTTACGCCCGCAGCTGCCGATGTGAAATTCCTTGCAGTGGACAAAACCGGCAAAAATCTTTATTACCTCTCAGCCGAAGTAAGTCCGGTCGAAGAACATCTTTTCCAGATGAATCTCAAAACCGGCAAATCCGTACGCCTGACTTCGGGGGAAGGATGGCACGGCATATCCATGAGCGGGGACTGTTCGCGGTTTATCGACAGTTACAGCAGCTTGAACGTGCCGAGAATTATTGAAATCACAGACGTCGTCAAAAAGAAAACCCGGCAAATCTTTGCGGCAAAAAATCCATTCGAGGGATATTCTACCGGGGAGGTAACACTGGGAACGCTGAAAGCCGACGACGGTTACGATCTTTATTATCGACTGATTAAACCCGTCGGATTTGATTCCACGCGCAAATATCCGGTTATTCAGTATGTGTACGGAGGTCCTCATTCCCAGCTGGTGCAAAACGACTGGAAGGCGTCTTCGGGATTGTGGGAGATGTATATGGCGCAGCACGGATATGTCGTTTTTGTCATGGACAATCATGGAACAAGCAATCGCGGCAGGGATTTTGAGAATATTATTCACCGTCAGTGCGGTCAGCGCGAAATGATTGATCAGGTCAAAGGAGTGGAATTTCTGAAATCGAAATCCTGGGTAGATGCAGACAGAATAGGCGTACATGGCTGGAGTTACGGCGGCTTTATGACAATTTCACTGATCACAAACTATCCGGACATATATAAGGTAGCGGTTGCCGGAGGTCCTGTGATCGACTGGAAATGGTACGAAGTGATGTACGGCGAGCGATATATGGATACTCCCGAAGAAAATCCGGACGGATACAGCAAAACAAGCCTGATTAATAAAGCGAAAGATTTGAAGGGAAAACTTCTTATCTGTCAAGGACTGGTTGATCCTGTAGTAGTTATAGAGCATAGCCTGAGTTTTGTCAGCGAATGTATCAGGAACAATGTTCAGGTAGATTATTTTCCATATCCGCTTGCAGAGCACAATGTCGGCGGCAGAGACCGTATCCACCTGATGCAGAAAATCACAAACTATTTCGAAGATTATTTGAAATGATAATAAGAGCTTATCATAGAAGCATGGAATAATTTTTTCAACAGGAATCACAATGGAAGTAAAGGTTGAGGATTATCCGAGGCTCATAACAGAGCGCATTTAGATAAATGTATAGACGCATTTATTAAATCAACAGGCAATTGCGAAATGCATCCGCGTCGCGCGGGATTGAATCCGCGTCATGCGGGATTGAATCCGCGTCGCGCGGGATTGAATCCGCGTCACGCGGGATTGAATCCGCGTCACGCGGGATTGAATCCGCGTCATCCGGATTTGAATCCGCGTCGCGCGGGATTGAATCCGCGTCATCCGGATTTGAATCCGCGTCTTCCGGATTAAAACTGTGCGACTTCTATTCCAAAACAAGAGTTTATTATCTTGAAAAATTTTGAAAAAACTCAAGAATTTTAAAATTAATCGGGGGAAAAAACTGTAATTCCTGATTTCGGATTTAAAAAAAATTATTGATTTTTTTTGTAAGGAATATCACTTTTTTGATTGAATTAAATATCTAAGATTAAACAAATTAAGGCATCCGTTTGTTAAATTGTCCGGAAATGGCTTGATTATTTTTTGTAAAAAAAATCGAAATTAGTATAACTGTTTCAAAAAATAATACTAAAATTGCGCCGGTAAATTTTTAATTAAAAGGAGGTAAAACAATTTTTATTAGTTTTAAGTTCGATGAAAACTAACAAAGATTTTCGCAGATCCGGGGACGATAGTCGCGGAGGCGAATATGTGAAAGGGAAGTCTCCCTTTAAAGGGAAAAAATCAAAACGGTCGATTTACGATGAAATCGAAGAAGATGAGGATATTGGATATTCCAGTTTCCAAAAAAAAGAATCTGTAGAAGATTACTTCGATGATCTTTGATTTTTTTCAGAGGCTGTTCGAATAAAACAGCCTCTGTCGTTTTGAGATAATAAGTTAAATATATAAATAAGTATGAAGAAATTAGTTGAAGTATTGTTTGTGAGCTTTTGTTCGATTTATCTTTTTGCATCCTGCAACGGTTGCGGAGGTAAAAAGATCGAACCCGAAAAACGGGAATTGTCGCTCAACGAACTGACCTCAATCTGGAACGAAGCTAACAACAACAGGGATATTAACGTTTTAATGAGTTTGTACGATACGATTGTGCATTTCTACCAGTACAGGTACACTTTCGATGAATGTATTAAAAGCAAGATTGAATATTTTGAGAAATATCCTGATTTTAAACAGAAAATCGAAGGTAAAATCTTTATTGATTCATTAAGGGACGGATTTGTAAAGATTAATTTTACGAAAGCGCTGAACAGGGGCGACAGGGAGGAAAAAGTTGCGGCTTATCTGGTTTTTCGCAGGCACAGCGATACATGGAAGATTTTTGCCGAAAGCGACTTGAATACAGACCGCCTGCTGTCGTCGGGAGCGCAAATTCCGAGCAATGCCGTCGAGGGCGATTATAACGGCGATGGAATTACGGACTATATGTGGCTCGAAACTGTCGACAAAACGGAAGAATGTAAAATCCGGTTTTCGGGAAATATTTCACCTCTCATTATCGGCGCCTGTCTTGGAGGAAGTCCTGTCAATGAGGGCGATCTCAATGATGACGGTACAGATGAGATAGGATTGCTGCCGATTTGGGAAACAAGTTGCTGGAAAGGATATTTTGTCTATACATTCAAAAACAGTCAATGGATTGAAGCTCTTGAACCCGTGTCAACTCACTGCATTCAGTGGGAAAAAAATATTCCGCCCGTTGTTAAAGACAGTACCAGAAAGGCTTATGTGTTTGTCAATTACAGTGAACTGACAGACGAGGGAATCGAAATTAAAACAAAAACGGTCAAACTGCAATAGCGTTAAGGAATGAGAAACAGGAAATTATTAAATTCCGAATTGAACCGTTTAAGTCCCCTGGAATTTAAAGATGCGGAGAAACTGCACATAGCGCTTGTGCTGGATAATGTGAGAAGCGCTCACAACACAGGCTCTGCATTCCGTACATCCGACGCGTTTCGCATAGAAAAAATAATGCTTTGCGGGATATCTTCAACTCCTCCATCCGTCGATATCCACAAGACAGCTCTTGGCGCGGAAGATTCAATGAATTGGGAATATTTTGAAAAAACGGAAGACGCCATATCCCGACTGCATAAGGAATGTTACCGGACAATTGCAGTCGAACAGGCGGAAAACAGTGTCTTACTTAATGATTTTATTCCCGACAGGACACAGAAATATGCTCTCGTATTCGGTAACGAAGTGAAAGGGATTCAACAAAATATCGTTGACATGTGTCAGGATTGCATCGAAATTCCACAATTCGGAGCTAAACACTCTCTGAATGTTTCAGTCAGTATAGGAATTGTTCTTTGGCATTTCTGTATGAAAATAAGGTAAATTACTAGATTCTCCGTTTCACCACTCTTGTAATATTTTCTATAAATTCGTCCATTTCCATTGTATCCCGGAAGGATTCGTTGAAATACGGCAGTTTACTTAATAGATTGGACATAATGTCCATTTCGGTATCATGTCCACGTTCAAGCAGCAGGTTCGAAATTTCTATTTTTTGTGAAACAACAATCTGCAAATCGCGTATCAGACTGCTGCTATCCGATAACAGGGCGAGCAGTGACTTGATTCTGTCGAGCGTTTTCTGTTCTCTTTCGCAGGGAATGTTCATTTTTTTCTTTTCCGCTATAACTTCACTCATAATTTCGTCGAGTGTGGCAGACCAGTCACTGAACTGACTGGAGAAAGTATTCAGGCAAAACACTAAGGATTCCTGCTCATATAGCTTTTCAAGTATAGCTTCCTCTTTTTCTGATCTTTCCGAATCAGATTCGAATGGTCCGGGGAATTTTGCCCTTTTTTTCTTTTTTGACATTACTGTATAATTTTATTAAATGTATAACCGGCGCAAAGGTACGAAAAAAAACTGCAGGAAAATTTACAGGATTTGCAAATCCTGTAATTCTGCTCCGAATTAAAAAAAAAATATCTACTTTTGCGCATCAAAATAAAAAGGATATGACTGATATAAATTTATTGAAACGCGCTGCCGATAACACAAGGATACTTATCGCGGCAATGGTTGAAAAAGCCAAATCGGGTCACCCCGGAGGAGCAATGGGAGGAGCCGATTTTTTAAATGTACTGTACAGTGAATTTCTTGTTTACGACCCCCGCAATCCGCGCTGGGAAGGTCGCGACAGGTTTTTTCTTGATCCCGGACACATGTCCACAATGATATATTCGGTACTGGCTCTTGCGGGAAAATACACAATCGACGACTTGAAAGGCTTCAGACAGTGGGGTTCATGCACTTCGGGACATCCCGAGCTGGACGTGGAAAGAGGAATAGAAAACACTTCGGGACCTCTTGGACAGGGACATACCTACGCTGTTGGCGCCGCTGTTGCCGCCAAATTCCTTGACGCACGGCTGAAAAGAAAATCGACGCAGAAAATATACGCCTTTATCTCGGACGGAGGCGTTCAGGAAGAAATTTCGCAGGGAGCGGGACGAATCGCCGGACATTTGGGACTGAACAATCTGATTATGTTCTACGATTCCAACGGCATCCAGCTGTCCACAGCCACCGGCGACGTAACAAGCGAAGACGTTGCGAAAAAATACGAATCCTGGGGCTGGCGCGTCGAAACGATTAACGGTAACGACGTTGCCGAAATACGCGCTGCTCTGCGGAATGTGATCGACGAAAAGGAACGTCCAACACTGATTATCGGTAAGACCGTCATGGGCAAGGGCGCTCTCACTGCCGACGGAAAATCGATTGAAAACCAGTGCAGCACTCACGGGCAGCCATTAAGCGCGGCGGGAGTGTCGGTAGAAAATACGATAAAAAACCTCGGCGGCGACCCTCAAAACCCCTTCGCAATTTTCGCCGATGTGGCTGAACTGTACGAAAACCGTAAAAAAGAACTGATAAAAATCACGGACGAACGGCATGTACAGGAAGCGGCATGGGCAAGCGAATATCCCGAACTTGAGGCGAAACGCGTAAAATGGCTGTCCGGAAAATTGCCCGAAATCGACTGGAAGGCAATTCCGCAGAAACCGAATCAGGCTACGCGGGCAGCCTCGGCTACCGTGCTGGGCGTTCTGGCTAAGCAGCTTGAAAACATGATGGTCTCTTCCGCCGACCTTTCCAATTCCGACAAAACCGACGGATTCCTGAAACAGACAAAAGCCATAACGAAAACCGATTTTTCGGGCGCATTTCTGCAAGCCGGAGTTTCGGAACTGACCATGGCATGTATCTGCATCGGAGCAGGGCTTTACGGCGGAGTGATTCCCGCCTGCGGAACGTTCTTTGTTTTCTCCGACTACATGAAGCCGGCGGTGAGAATGGCTGCATTGATGGGCGTTCCGGTGAAATTTATCTGGACGCACGACGCTTTCCGTGTCGGCGAAGACGGTCCTACCCACGAACCCGTTGAACAGGAAGCCCAGATACGTCTTATGGAAAAGCTCAAGAACCATAAGGGCGAAAACTCCATGCTGGTTCTGCGTCCGGCAGATACCGGCGAAACGACTGTCGCGTGGAAACTTGCACTGGAAAACGTTAAAACTCCTACGGCGCTGATACTTTCGCGCCAGAATATTGTCGATATTCCTTCGTCCGGAAATCGCTACGACGATGCTCTGCAGGCTGGAAAGGGAGCCTACACTGTGATTGACGACGGAGACGCCGACGTCATTCTGCTGGCTTCGGGATCGGAAGTTTCGACCCTGATCGAAGGCGCTGCACTGCTGAGAAACGACGGAATTAAAGTCCGCATAGTTTCGGCTCCTTCCGAAGGACTGTTCCGCAGCCAGTCGCAGGAATATCAGGATTCCGTGATCACTCCGGGTAAAAAAGTCTTCGGACTGACGGCAGGACTGTCCGTTACTCTGGAAGGTCTGGCAGGGAAAAACGGCAGGGTATGGGGACTGAACTCTTTCGGTTTTTCGGCGCCATACGAGGTTTTGGACAAAAAATTCGGATTCACTGGGGAAAACGTGTATCAACAAGTTAAATCCTTTCTTTCGGAATGACACAAATATTTGAAACAAGATGATAAAGCGGGCATTAATTTTGGCTGGACGGTATTTTCTTTTAATGAGAAAGGTATTTGTCCTGCCGGACAAGCCCCGTATCTTTTTCAAGCAGATATGGGTTGAAATGGAAAAACTCGGATTAAGTTCCATTTCAATCGTAACTGTCATATCGTTTTTCATGGGCACTGTGATAACGATACAGACAGCCCTGAATTTCGTAAATCCCCTCCTGCCGAAATTCTACATAGGTCTGGTTGCGCGCGATTCCATTCTTCTGGAGTTCAGTTCCACAGTAATCGCCCTGATTCTTGCCGGAAAAATAGGCTCGAACATAGCATCGGAAATCGGAAGCATGCGAATCACGGAACAGATTGACGCTATGGAAATGATGGGCGTAAATTCGGCTAATTACCTTATTTTGCCGAAAGTAATCGCTGCGGTAATATTCAATCCTCTGCTTACGGTTTTGAGCATGTTCATCGGTATTCTTGGCGGAGCGTTTATCGTCAGTGTTACCCAGATCATTATGTTTGCCGATTTTATTCAGGGAATACAGATATTCTTTATTCCGTTTTACGTTACTTACGGCGTAGTAAAAATGATGGTGTTCAGCGTTATAATAACTACCATACCCGCGTTTTACGGCTATTATGCCAAAGGAGGCTCTCTGGATGTAGGCAGGTCGGGTACTCTTTCGATTGTAACAAGCTGCGTGTTTATTCTACTGTTTAATCTGATTTTAACTCAATTGATGCTCACATGATAGAAGTAAAAAACGTATCGAAATCGTTCGGGCAGAAAGAAGTGCTTCGCGACATTTCGGCAGTGTTCGACAAGGGAAAGACAAACCTGATTATAGGGCAGAGCGGTTCGGGGAAAACAGTTCTTCTTAAATCAATTGTGGGACTTCACGACATCACCGAAGGCGAAATATGGTATGAAAATACGCGGTTCGACACTTTGTACTTCCGCGATAAAAAGAAACTGCGTCAGAAAATAGGTATGCTGTTTCAGGGCAGCGCGCTGTTCGACTTTGCAACAGTCATTCAAAATGTGATGTTCCCTCTGGAGATATTTACGAATATGACAAAGAATGAACGTATTGATCGGGCGAATTTCTGTCTGAAAAGAGTGAACATCATTAATGCAAACGACATGTATCCCTCGGAAATAAGCGGAGGAATGCAGAAACGTGTGGCTATTGCAAGGGCTATAGCGCTGAATCCCGAATATCTGCTGTGCGACGAACCCAATTCGGGACTGGATCCCATAACTTCAATACTTATTGACGATTTGATAAGGGAAATAACATACGAATATCAAATCACAACGATAATAAATACCCATGACATGAACTCCGTAATGGGAATTGGCGACAAAATCGTCTTCATTTACGAGGGTCGCAAATGGTGGGAAGGGAATAAGGATATAATCCTTCAATCGGATAATAAAGAGTTGAATGATTTTGTGTTTGCCTCCAAAATGGCGCAGACTTTGAAAGCGATTAACAAATAGACAACTCGATAATTTGCAGTTTCCAACAAAATTTATATACATTTGCACCCGAATTTAAGGCCTCGTAGTTCAGTTGAATAGAACGTCAGATTCCGGTTCTGAAAGTCGCAGGTTTGAGTCCTGCCGGGGTCGCTCTACTGATTTTAAGTTTTGTACATTTGTCGAAAACTAAAATAACATTACAACATTCAAATGAAGAACTCCATATCAAGAAGAAATTTTATCCGGACAAGCGGCATTACCCTTGCTTCCGGACTGCTTGCGAGCCGGATACCGGCAATAGCGGGACCCGCATATTCGCCGTCCGACAAATGGGCGACCGAAGGCATTCCCCTTGACAAGAAATTAGATCCCGCATGGATAAAGTCGCTGTATGAGCGCGGCGTCCCGACCGTTTACGCCAAGTCGCGTAACGAATTGCGGTATATCGGCATGCCTGTCGGCGGAATCAATGCCGGAGGCGTCTATCTGGGCGGCGACGGACGTTTGTGGCTATGGGATATTTTCAACGACAATCGCGAAGGCATCGAGCCTAAATTAGTTCCGTGGCAACAGCAAACTACACATAGCAGCTATGTCCGTTCGCGCGACGGCGCATGTTATGTCGAACCGGCGCAGAACATACGCCCGCTGGATCAGGGTTTCGCCTTCCGCTTCGAATATGGCGGACAAACGATTGTCAAATCTCTTCGGGAGGCAGACTGGGACGAGATACTTTTCGAGGCCGGCTATCCTGTCGGGACTGTCCGCTATATCGACAAGTCCTTGCCGGTAGAGATCACCCTTCGCGCCTTTTCGCCCTTCATCCCGCTGAACGAGGACGATTCGGGACTTCCGGCGACCATACTCTCATTTACTTTTAAGAATACCGGGACGGCAGCTGTCAAAATCGCCATAGCAGGATGGCTGGAAAATAAAACCGGCATTTCTTCCGCAAACGAAAGAAAAGGCTACGCCGGTACGACAGTTTGCCGACGCAGCAATAAAGCGGTGCGCCAAACGGGACTGGTTGCCGTTGACGAAAGTCTGACTCTGCTTGAAAAAGCGGAAGAACTGCAACAGCGCCCCGATTTCGGCACCATGTGCATCGCTGCGCTCAATACGGACGCCCGGGCATACGCTTCCGTCGATACCGGGAATCTCTCCGCCCTGTTCAACAGCGAGCCGGCGGACGAAATGCACAAGCCGGTGCAGGAACCGCTGACCGGAGCGGTGCAGACCACGCTGAACCTGTCTGCCGGAGCGGAAGCGGCGGCGGATTTTGTCGTCAGCTGGTATTTCCCGAATCTGAAAATACACGACAATATCAAGGAT
>JAISDR010000246.1 GCA_031264645.1 Prevotellaceae bacterium
TATATAAAATATGGAAAACGGAAAGGAAATTAATGAACTTTTACCTCTTGAGACAAAACAGTTTCCCGAAATTTCTTATGAAGCTATTGAAAAAGAACTAAAATTAACCGAACTTAAACTCCGCCAGGAAGAACTTGAAGGGAATAAGCAGGATAGAGAAGAACGTAAAAGATATGCAAATGATATCTTTAAATTTCTGCGCCTGTTCCTGTTTATAATTTTGCTCATAGTTGTTCTTGCAGGAGTTGGTTTACTTTCCTTGAGCGATACTGTTTTAATAGCATTGCTTAGCAGTACAGCCATTGAGGTAATAGGAATTTTTGCTGTAGTTGTCAGGTACCTTTTTAAGAATAAATAATTACGTATTATATATAGATTAATTGATATTTAAATGAAACATTCTTGTATTTTATTTTGCTTTTATGCATTTTTTATGCTTTGCATTTCTCAGTCTAAAGCGCAGCCATATACGGTATCGTCTCCGGACAAGTCCATTGCTGTGCAGATAGAGACCGGCGGACAGTTGAAGTATTCTGTCAGTTTTGCCGGAAATCAGGTCATTCAACCTTCAAACTTGGGATTCAGTTTCCGGGACGAACCGGACTTACAGAAAGATATGCAGATATTTCAAGTCGATAACACGTCGCACAGAGAGACATGGACGCCGGTGGTAAAGAGCAAGCACGCCCGTGTCGCAGACAGGTATAACGAACTGGTTTTAACTGCGCAGGAAAGTTCGGGAGCGCGTCGCCGGGTAGACCTCGTCTTCCGCGCGTACGACGACGGAGTAGCATTCCGCTACAAACTGTATCGCAGCGAACGGGCAGGCAACCGGCTTCTGACAAGGGAATTGACGTCATTCAACATCCCCGGCAATCCGACCGCATGGGTAGTGGAATATGGCGGTTACGCCTCCTCGCAGGAATCCGAGTTTAAGGAAAAACCGCTGGATTACCTGACGGAAAAAACCATTGCAGGTCTGCCTTTCCTGATGAAATATTCGGACAGCTGCTGGATTGCCATCACCGAAGCCGAAATCGACAATTATTCCGCTTTTTATATCGGTACAAATGGAGAAAAAAATCATCTGACAACCAAACTTGCGCCTCTGCCCGGCGAAGACGAACAGGGCGTGAAAGTCCGTTTTGCCGACAGGATTCAGACGCCGTGGCGGGTAATCATGATCGGCGACAGTCCCGGCAAGCTCATCGAATCGGAAATCGTGCAAAACCTCAATCCTCCCTGCGCCATAGACGACCCGTCGTGGATAAAACCCGGTATGAGCGCATGGGATCACTGGTGGAGCGGCGAAGTGAAAATGGAGATGCCCGTCATCAAAGAATATATCGACTTTGCGTCGGAAATGGGCTGGCCCTACATGCTGGTGGACTGGCAGTGGTATGGACAGTTCAACCGTCCGGAAGCCGACATCTGTACGCCTGCGAAACAGCTGAACATGCCCGAAATACTTGCATACGCCAAGTCGAAAAATGTCCGCATCTGGCTCTGGCTCTACAGCACGGACGTAAACCGCAACAACGCCTTCCAGAAAGCTTTCCCGCTCTACAAAAAATGGGGAATTGCCGGCGTTAAAATCGACTTTATGGACAGGGACGATCAGGAAATGGTCAACTGGTATCGCGACATTATCCGCTGTGCTGCCGATAATCATCTGCTGGTCGATTTCCACGGCGCATACAAGCCCGACGGCATTATCCGCACATATCCCAACATGATTACCCGCGAGGGAGTGATGGGAAACGAGTACTACAAATTCGGCAACCGGATGAGTCCCGAACACAACGTGAAACTTGCATACACCAGAATGCTGGCGGGTCAGATGGACTATACGCCGGGCGGATTCAACAATGTTACTGCCGAAGAGTTCAAGCCGCAGAAGCCTGCGCTGGTGGCAAACACCCGTGCGGCGGAACTTGCGAAGTTTGTAGTGTACGAAAGTCCGTACACGGTAGTGTGCGAGCATCCCAAATTCATTCTGGGACAGGCAGGCGCCGATTTCCTGAAAATTGTTCCAACCGTATGGGACAATATCAAATTCCTCGGCGGAACTCCCGACAAATATGTCGCCATAGCCAAACAGTCAGGCGACGAATGGTTCATTGGCGTATTGAATAACAGTGTCGAAAAAGAAATCAGTCTGAAACTCGATTTCCTTCCGGCAGGCAAATACGAATTGACGGTTTGGGAAGATGCAAAGGATGCGAATAAAAATCCTAAGAACATCAAAAAAACGCTGCTGAAAGTCGAGGCGGGTAAAGTCATAAAAGTGAAAATGGCAAAGGCGGGCGGATACGTTGCGCATATCAAGCCTGTAAAACTGTAATATCGCGAATCAAAAAAATCCGTATCTTTGCGGCTGTAATTTTAAAAATATAAATGCTATGGGACGTTATTTAGATCCAAAAAACGATTTGCCGTTCAAGCGAATCTTTGGCGAGCACAAAAATCTGTGCATAAGCCTTATTAACAGTATGCTCCCACTCGAAGAAGACCGGGAAATAGTGTCGATAGAATACGAGACGGGCGAACTGGCGCCGGAAATCGATGATGGCAAAGACACTATTGTCGATGTTCGATGTACGGACAATTATGGCAGGCAGTTTATTGTCGAAATGCAGATGAACTGGACTGACAGTTTCAAGAGCCGCGTACTGTTCAATACAGCCAAGGCATATGGCCGCCTCCTTGAAATGGGACAGAAATATGAAGAGTTGCGCACTGTATATTCCATCAACTTTGTAAACGATATTTTCGAAGACTCGACGGAGATGGAGGATGAATACTATCATCACTACGGAATAGC
>JAISDR010000252.1 GCA_031264645.1 Prevotellaceae bacterium
TATCTGTCATCCAATAAGTCAAAGATCGTTTGTCCCGATTCTGCGGGACAGTGTGATAATCCGGGGAGTCGAACCCCGTGCAGGCAATTCCCGTGCCTGATCCTCATGTTATCTGTTTCCTTTCAAAGAGCAGCCTTTTTTCAAAAGCGGGTGCAAAGGTAGACAGTTTTTCTTAACAAACAAGTTTTTTAAGAAATCTTTCTGTAAGAGACTGTACTTCAATATGGATTTTTTTGCAAGCTGTATCACGGTTTTATGCCGGACAGCTTTCAGCGGTCAAAAGATGCTATAAATTTGACAAAGTCCAGGGGTCTAAAATTGAATATTTCGCAATGCAGGGAAATGCAGCGATTTTTTTATCTATTTCCGAAAAAATAAATATCTTTGCGCCAAAATATAAATATTCAGTAGTATGAACTGCAATTTCAAACAAAACGATTCAAATCGTTATGAAAAGTTAAAACCCGTGAGGAATAATTCGCTGATTAACGGCAAGTCAGACCCGGTTTTCGTACTTCTGCGTATTTTTCATTCATTTGTATCCATATTCGTCGTACGCCATTCGAACGGTGTTGCGCTTCCGTCTGTTTCCTTACGAACAGAGTATGCAAGCAACTTCGGGAGAAGCCTTCGAAACTTTGGGGGAACTCTCCGAAACTTTGGGGGAACTCTCCGGAATTTTGGGAGAACTCTCCGGAACTTTGGGGGAACTCTCCGGAACTTTGGGAGAAGCCTCCGGAACTTTGGGAGATGTCTTCGGAATTTTGGGAGAACTCTCCGAAACACCGGGAGGACTCTCCGAAACACCGGAAGAACTCTCCGAAACCATGGAAGAGCTTTCCGCGTCTTGTATATGCTTCTTCTGTTTGTATATGAGCATTCCGTCTTCCGGCAATGCATTGTTGTTTGCCGTCCCGTATTTTCAAGAAAACATTCAGTAATAAAAAATATAGAATTATGTATGATTATATCCCGCGAGCGCTCGCAAAATTACTTACGTGGCTGAAAAATTTCATCACGTATTTGAATCAGAATGAAGTCATCAGCCGTCTCAGTCTCGACCGGACGCGCGTGGACAAGCTGAAATCCGAAATCGACGCTTATGCCGAATTATGTACGCTTGCCGACGCAGCAAACGCCGGCAGTGTCGACCGTCTTAAACGCAGGGAAAAAGCCGAAAAGCTCACAAAGTCCGTCCGGAATTTTGTGAACACCTTCCTGCGCTACAATGAAGCTATGACCGACGATGACCGTAAACAGCTCGGTCTTACTGTTCCCAGCGGAAAGCGCTCGTCCGGAATCGATCCGGACGAATATCCGGAAATCGAAGCCAACACAAACGTCCTGCGACGTATCGTGTGCCGCTTTCTGAACCGTGAACACCGCGCCGCCAAGCCGCGTCACGTACACGGCATTGAGCTGCGTTTTGGCTTTATCCCCGAGGGCGAGGAGCCTTCGCTCGCGCACCTTGTCAACTCCCTGTTCTCGACCCGCACGTCGATGACGATAGACTTCGCCGACGGGGAACGCGGAAAACTCATCGGACTATGTGCACGCTACGAGAACAATACCGGCGGAAAAGGTCCATTCGGACCAATCATTACCGTTTATATCCCGTAATTTTTATGTACTTTTGTCGGCGCAATATATAGATATAAACATATAAAACAATAAATATGACAGCAAAACGTATTTCTCCAAAATGGATTAAGTCTTTAGAAAAGAATGAAATTTTTGTATTCGGCAGTAATCTTTCGGGTTTTCACGGTGGAGGCGCAGCCCGTTTAGCGATGGAATGGGGGGCGGTATGGGGACAGGGCGTCGGTCTGCAGGGACAGACTTATGCTATTCCGA
Source organism: Prevotellaceae bacterium (assembly GCA_031264645.1). Classification (GTDB taxonomy): domain Bacteria; phylum Bacteroidota; class Bacteroidia; order Bacteroidales; family UBA932; genus JAIRLF01. Next base: position 1,855 of record JAISDR010000252.1, read on the forward strand.
CAATGTTCGACGCCGCAGAGGAAATCAAGCCGTATGTCGATGAATTTATGGATTTTGCCAAGGTACATCCCGAATTGAAATTCCTTGTTACCGAAATTGGCTGCGGCATTGCCGGATTCAGTACTGATGAAATCGCCCCATTATTCAGGCAGGTAATTGATAATAATATTGAAAATATTTATCTGCCTGAAAGTTTTTACGAAGTTTTTTGATTGTTTTTGAATCTGACTGTAAAAGGATAAAAATAAAATAGATGAAACTGGCAATCATTGGTTCGCGCAAGTTCGCCGATTACGAAAGATTAAGGGACGAAGTACTGAAGAATTTTCCTGTCGAGACGATTGAAGCAGTCGTATCGGGTGGAGCAAAGGGCGCCGATACCCTTGCCGTACAGTTTGCACGGGAGTACAATATTCCTCTCATAGAGTTTTTGCCCGAATGGGAAAGCCTGGGACGGACTGCCGGATACGAACGCAATACGCTTATAATAAATGAAGCCGACTGTGTGATTGCCTTCCCGATGAAAGGCAGTTGCGGCACCTGGGATTCCGTCCGGAAAGCATGGGCTTTGGACAAACAGGTGATAATTGTAGAAAAATAAATGAATAAATATTATGCAAAAAGTTATCAGTACAGAACGATTGCCGATTAAACTTTGGCTTGACGAACCGGAAGAAGGCGCAGTGCAGCAGGCGCGCAATCTTGCAAATCTGCCTTTTGCAGTGAGTCATATCTGCCTTATGCCCGACACGCATCAGGGTTACGGGATGCCTGTCGGCGGAGTGATGGCAACAGATAACGTGATTGTCCCAAATGCCGTAGGCGTGGACATCGGTTGCGGGATGTGCGCCGTGAAGACCAATATCCCTGCCGGGAATCTTGACCGCAGGCAGCTCACGGGCATCATGAGCGGAATCAGGGAACTGATTCCGCTGGGTTTCGAGAGCCACAAGAAACAGCAGGACGAATCGCTGATGCCGCAGAATTTCAATATCGACGAAACGGTCGTAGTGAAACGCCAGTATCCTGCCGCGCTCAAGCAGATCGGAACGCTTGGCGGCGGCA
>JAISDR010000264.1 GCA_031264645.1 Prevotellaceae bacterium
GCAATCTACAGGGCGCAAAGCAGGCTGCATAAGGGTCTCGACCTCAGTTGTCCGGTACTGGTCATGCGTTCCGATAAGTCGGTTAAGGGTAAACGCTGGTCGGACAAATTCAGGAAAGCCGACGCGGTACTCAATGTCGGGCATATCAGGAAACATGCCCCGCTTTTAGGGAAAAATGTAAGCGAAATTATTGTCACAGACGCTATGCACGATCTGTTTCTATCCGCTCCCGAAGTCAGGACGGAAGCGTATAAGTCCATGTTTGAATGGCTAAGCCGTTTTATATTTAAAGAATGATGGAGAATAATTTTCATCCGAAAGACACTCATTTTTATTACGAGGAATCGAACTTGCACGATTTCGGGAATTTATCCTGTCGCATGGACGGCGGTTTGGTGTTTATTTGCCTCAGTGGGACGGCGCTTATCCGTGTCGGTCTGGTCGAAAGCAACATTATGAAAAACAAGGAAACCATTATCTTGCCCGGTACGGTTTTCGTAGTTTTGGAAACTTCGGAAGATTTTTGGGTTAAGATGTTCGTCTTTTCAAAGGAAATATACGAGCAGACTGTATTGAGACTGGGAATTTCCTTTTCCAAATACTTGCTCAGCACGCCGTTTTATCTGCTTCCGGAAGGCAGCGCTTTTCTTAAAAGCACCAAACTCCGCATGGAAATGGCGGAACTGGTACACAATGAAAGGAATAACAATTTTGTACAGCTCATGCAGCGTAATTTTGTACAAAACTATTTTTTGTATGTGTATGACAAGTGCCTGCAGGTCTTTGAACGTGCGGAAAGCAAGTATTCCCTGAAACAGAAGCGCTTTTACGCTTTTCTGTCATTGCTTGACGTGCATATCAAAACGGAAAGGAATGTAGAGTTTTACGCTGAAAAGCTATTCATTACATCAAGATATTTGGGTAAAATCACTTCTGAAAGCGCACATGGCGAATCTCCCAAAAACCTGATAGACAAAAGGCTTATACTGGAAATAAAAGTCCTGTTACAGCGTGTCGAACTGTCCATACAGCAGATTGCGGACGAATTGAATTTTCCCGATCAGTCCTATTTAAGTCGCTATTTTAAACATCATACGGGAATTTCGCCGTCCGAATATCGGAATGAAATAAAGTTAAGAGTTATGGACTAAGGCATTCCAGTTCAGACAAAAGACAAAATCAATCGAAAATTAAGCCAGCGCCTGTTTCAGGTCGGCGATTAAATCGTCGACGTCTTCTATCCCAACCGAGACGCGGATAAGAGTATCGGAGATTCCCACCTGCTCGCGGATTTCCGGCGGCACGGAAGAATGTGTCATGACAGCAGGCAGTTCGACGAGCGATTCCACGCCTCCGAGACTTTCCGCCAGAGCAAAGACGCGAAGTTTTTCCAGAAATACTTCGGCGTCGGACTGATTGCCGTTTATCTCGAACGACAGCACTCCGCCATAGCCCGACGCCTGAGCTTTAGCCAGAGCATGTTGAGGATGATTGTCGAGACCCGGATAAATCACTCTTTTGATGCGCGGATGTTTCAGCAAATATTTAGCGATATCGAGCGCATTTTTCTGATGCTGTTCCATTCGCAGGGCAAGAGTTTTCACGCCCCGCAGCGTGAGGTAGGAATCGAACGGGGAAAGCACTGCGCCAATAGCATTCTGGTGATATTGAAGTTTTTCGTAATATCCGGAATGATTAAGCAAAAGCGCCCCGCCCAGCACGTCGCTGTGTCCGCCGATATATTTTGTCGAGCTGTGTACAACAATGTCGGCGCCCAGACCGAGCGGTTTCTGGAAATATGGCGAAAGGAAAGTGTTGTCGACCACAAGTATCAGACCCTGAGCCGCCGAAATCCTGGAAATTGCCGCTATGTCGCAAATTTTGAGCAGGGGATTGGAAGGCGATTCAATCCATATCAGGCGGGTTTGCGGAGTGATTGCCTTTTCGACAAGCGATGCGTCGCTTGCATCGACAAAAGTTACGCGGATATCGTACTTGTTGAAGATATTGTTAAACAGGCGTTTTGATCCGCCGTACAGATCGTCGAAAGCCACTATGTGATCGCCGCTTTTCAACAGAGCGGTCAGGAGAACTGTTTCGGCGGCAAGACCCGAACTGAATGCAAGTCCATGGTCGGCATTTTCGAGCGCGGCAAGTTTCGATTCCAGAGCCTTGCGCGTCGGGTTCAGGCTGCGGGTATACTCATATCCGGCAGTCGGGAGGCCCACTTTTTCGCGGGCAAAAGTAGTGGACAGATGGATGGGAACAACGACGTCGCCTGTTGCTCCGCTGCGAAAATCAGGCTCTTCGCCCGCATGAATGGCTTTTGTTGCAAAGCCCGGCAAATCTTTTGTATTCATTTTTATAATAATTTATTCTGTTTATTTAAGAGTTCGGTAAAACCGTGGCTTGAGAGCCACTGGTCGTTATATATTTTCGAGAGATACTTGTTTCCGCTGTCGCAGGCAAACGTTACAACCCGTTTGGGAACAGTCTGTTCACGGCAGTACAGGACAGCGGCGCCAAGCAGGGTTCCCGTTGACGAGCCGGCAAAGATACCTTCGTTACGAAGCAGTTCGCGCACGGCTTCAAAACTGTCCCTGTCGCTGACCGTATACGCCTTGCGGGTCATGGACAAATCGGCGATGCTCGGAATAAAATCCTCGCCGATTCCTTCAACCAGCCACGAACCCGTTTCCGCATGCAAAACGTTCGTATTGACATAATCCGCCAGAATAGAGCCTTCCGGATCAGCCAGAATAAACTCGGTATGCGGCGAAAATTTCTTGAAAAAGCGCGTCAATCCGCTTATTGTACCCGAAGAACCCACTCCCGCGACGATTGCGTCAACCTGATGTTCCATCTGTTCCCAGATTTCGGGAGCGGTGCTTGTTTCGTGAGCCGCAGGATTGGCAGGATTCTCGAACTGATTGATGTAATACGCATTCCGTTCGCCGGCAATACGTTTGGCATAATCCTGATAATACTCTGGATGACCCTTCCCTACGTCGGAACGGGTGATGATGATTTCCGTATCCAGCGCTCGCAGGTGATTGATTTTTTCACTGCTCATCTTGTCTGGAATCACTAAAACAAGCCTGTATCCTTTCAGACGCGCGACCAGCGCCAGACCGATACCGGTATTGCCGGCTGTAGCTTCGACCAGAGTATCGCCCGGATGTATGACGCCCTGTCTCTCAGCTTCGTTAATCATAAAAAGCCCTGCACGGTCTTTGATGGAACCTCCCGGATTTTGATTTTCCAGTTTCATAAACAGGCGGCAAACTCCGGTATCCGTGTGAGTTAATTCCACCATCGGAGTATTTCCGATTGTTTCAAGTATATTCTTTGCTAT
>JAISDR010000288.1 GCA_031264645.1 Prevotellaceae bacterium
GGAAAACTCGAAGACATGGCAATTACTTTTTGATCGTATTTGTCGGGAGATGTGAATATTACTTCATTATGCGATTCCATCAGGAAAAGCGAGCCTTTCATTATTTTTACTTCGTCAACACGCGATTCTATCCATTTCGCGACTTCGTTTACCTTCAGACTGCCTTTCAGATATATTTCCGATTCATAGCTCTTTAGCTGATGCAGATAATGGGGAGCCATGGCAATAGCCTTGCGCATGACGGCATAGGCGGGGTCTTCCCTGCGGGCGGAAATAACAAGTCCCTCCAGTTCGTACACTTGCTCCTTCAAACTGACGCTTATCGACTGCAAAGGCTTGTCAATAACCAGAGTAATCGACTTTTTTTCGTAGCCCAGCGAGCTGAATTCGCAGGTATATTTTCCCTCTTTCAGGTTAATCTGAAATTCTCCATTGCTGTACGCCGCTATCCCCTGCGATATTTCGCGTATGAATACTACTGCGCCGGGGACGGGATTTCCCTCATTATCCGTAATTTTACCTTTCAGTGTCTGAGCTTGAACGTTTGACGTCAACATAATAAGTATAAACGATATCAGCCCGCGAATCTTCATCTTTAACTGTTTTAATATCACACTTGTTCGTACTTTTGGTTGCGCAGCCACGGCTCGAATCCGGCTTCGCGTATTGCATCCTGTATTCCTTTGGCGTCGAATCTGTTGGAAGCGCCTGCCGACGATACTACATTTTCCTCTATCATAATCGAACCGAAATCGTTTGCTCCCGAATGCAGGCATATCTGCGCCGTATCTTTGCCTGCGGTCAGCCACGAGGCCTGTATATTGTTGATATTGACCAGCGCTATCCGGCTTATTGCTGTCATCCGCACATATTCCGAGGGAGAAACGGGTTCGATAGCGTACTTCTTTGCCATGCGCGTGCCAAACGACTGTACTGGCCAGCATATAAAGGCAAGAAATCCGTAAGTTCCCGCCGGTCGCCTGTCCTGCAAATCCCTGATCATCAGCAGATGTTCTATCCTTTCGGACAGTGTTTCGATATGTCCGAACATCATGGTCGCCGAGGTCGGCAAATTCAGGGCATGCGCTTCGTACATAACATCCAGCCACGCTTTTACGTCCGGTTTAGCCGGCGACAGTTCTTTTCTTACCCTGTCGCTTAATATTTCGGCGCCGGCTCCCGGCAAGCTGTCCAGTCCCGACTTGACAAGCTCCTCTAAAACATATCTGTAGCTTTTTTTCTCCATACGCGCAATATGTGCGACTTCCGGAGGTCCCAGTGCATGCAGCTTCAAATCAGGATATTTCGCCTTTAACTCCCTGAACAGCGAACAGTAAAATTCCAGACCGTATTTCGGATGCAGTCCGCCCTGCAGCAACAGCTGGTTTCCTCCCCTGCGAAACAGTTCTTCGATTTTTTCCGAATACTCGTCCATGGTTGTGGTATAGCTTTTTTCCGATTCTCCAAGCCGGCACGAAAAATTGCAGAAACTGCATCCGGCAATACATACGTTGGTGATATTCACATTCCTGTCGATCTGCCAGCTGACTTTGTCGCCCTTGTGCTTCTGCCGCCTGATGCTGTCGGCAATATACATTAAATGCGGCAAAGGCATTTTTTCATACATCAGCACAAGCTCGTCCAAACCAAGATATTCCTGAGCTAAAGCTCTCTCCGATAATTTTTCCAAATCCGTCATCCGTATTTTTTAAGGGTGCAAAGATAGGGCATTTAATCGAAATTTGGATGCAGTCTGCATCTGGTTTTTTGAAATTTTCTATTGAAAACATTTTATTTTCTATTGAAAACATTTTAGGAATATGCAAAAAATAAGATGGCATTTTACAAAATCCATACATATTACTTTGAAATTTATCTGTATTTTTCAGTAGTACATCTGTACTCTTCAATGGTACATCTGTACTCTTCGAAAGTACATCTGTACTCTTCGAAAGTACATCTGTACTCTTCAATAGTGCATCTGTACTCTTCGAAAAATACATAATTAAACGTTTATAATTTTCATTATTATCACTCCATTTGATATTTTTCCCGAAGTTCCGAGAAGTTTTCTCGGAACTCCGAGAAGTTTTCTCGGAGCGTCGAGAGGTTTTCTCGAAGCATCGAGAAGTTTTCCCGGAACTATGATAAACTTGTCGATATCGTATTTTCTATTGAAAATGTTTTAAGAAGTTTTTTTCTTCAAATTGGGCAGGAAGCATGTAATTATTCCAAGCAGAGGCATGTATGCGCATATCTGATATACGGTTTCGATGCCGTGCAAGTCAGCCATTTTTCCAAGTATGGCGGAAGCGATTCCGGCGACTCCGAAAGCAAATCCGAAGAACAGTCCTGACACAAGTCCGAGTTTGTAGGGCAATAACTCCTGGGCATAGAGCAGTATAGCCGGAAAAGCGGATGAAATAATCAGTCCGATTACAAAACTCATTGCGACAGTCCAGAACAGATTGACGTGAGGCATAAGCAGCGTAAAAGGCGCTGCTCCAAGTATGGAGGCCCAAATCACATACTTGCGTCCGATTTTGTCGCCCAAAGGACCGCCAAGCAAAGTCCCTATTGCTGTAGCTCCAAGAAAAACAAACAGATAGATCTGCGAATCCTGTACATCTACATGGAATTTTTCAATCAGATAGAAAGTATAGTAACTTGACAGGCTTGCCATGTAAACATATTTTGAAAAAATCAGCAGCAGCAGGATGCCAATGGAAAAAACTGCCATTTTCACGGGCAACGGCGATTCCGTTCTGACTTTCATAGCCGTATTTTCCTGTTTCAGAACTTGCAGCCTGTTTTTATACCAGCGGCATACGGGGACGGCAACGATGATGGCAACAAGCGATAAAATTGAAAAAAAGGAAATATACCGGCGTCCGTAAGGCGCTGCCAGAAAAGCGACCAGCAGGGGACCGATAGCTCCTCCGAGATTTCCTCCTACCTGAAAAAGAGACTGTGCCATACCGCGTTTCCCGCCGGAAGCGATAGACGTCAGGCGCGAGGCTTCGGGATGCAGCGTGGACGAACCTACCCCGACCATAAAAACCGAACACATCGCCCAGACAAGAGTCGTGGCAAAAGCCAGCGATACGAATCCGACTAAGGTGAAGCATGTTCCTACGGGCAGGGACCAAACGTAAGGATGCCTGTCATAAAATAAACCGATAACCGGTTGAAAGACAGACGCCGATATTTGATATACCAGAGTAATCAGTCCGATCTGGCTGAAACTGAGCGTCAAATCATCCTTTAACAGAGGATAAGTCGCTGTAACGGCAGACTGCAGTGCATCATTTAATCCATGTAATATACTTAAACTCAGTAATATGCCTATTGACGGCGCAACTATATTCTGTTTCATAAACGGCGCAAAGATAATCCAAATTTATTTGATTCTCCACAAAAAACAGCGGCCTTAAATCTTTTCCAAATATTCTCCCGGAATATAAGTTGTTGCCACCGAGAATATTCCCTCCAGCCTGACTACAACTCTTTTATGTCCCTTTACCCGGATCAGTTCGCCTTCAATCCCGATAAAATCGCCTTTAATAACCCGGACACGGTCGCCTTTTTTCAGTTTATAATTTGGTATTCTCATTATGGATTCCGAATAATCCACCAGAAACATGAAATCCTGCATTTGCTTGTCGGGAATAATCTGGAATCTTTTAGTATCATTATTATATATGTATGACACGATGAAGCCCGATTCGTTGGGAATGGAAATGGCTGTCGCATAGTCCGTATTGACAAAGATCAAACAGGAAATCACAGGCTTTTCTCTCTGAATCCTCTTTCCCCTACATTCCCTGAACACTGTTCTAAAAGGGATAAAATGCTTTATCTCTTTCTCTTCCAAAAACTTTTTAATAAACTTTTCGGTTCGATATTTTACCCGTGCAGCATACCAGTGCTCAATATTATAATCCATTTACTTAGTTAAAAAATCGTGCAAAATTACATTAATTCCCTCAAATTTTCATAGAATAAATAAAATATTTTCCCCTGTCATTTGTCTTCACAAGCAGGAGGAATACTTTTTCAGAAAAGCAATTCCCGATTATTTGATAACAGGTTTAAATGAAAAGAATTATGTTTTGGAGTAAAAGTAAATTAATCGCAGACGTCGTTGAAGACAAATGCTGCAATTGCGGGAAGTGCGTTGAATTTTGTCGACGTCGCGCACTGGTGATAGCCGAAGTTCAGGGTAAAACATGTACCTTTGTGGATGATCCCAAAAGGTGCTCGGGGTGCGGAAACTGTGTGAGAATCTGTCCCGTGCAGGCAATTAAGATGGTAGAAAGATATTGTTGAATTATGAATTATTATAAAATACAAATGTATGAAAAGAGGAATTGATTTTTCGGGACGCATTGTCCTTGCTTTAGGGCACATTGCCATTGGATTGGCGGCGATTGCCGGATTCGGAGCAATTGTCATGTTATTGTGGAACTGGCTGATGCCTGTCATTTTTGGTTTGACGTCCATCAGTATCTGGCAGGCGCTGGGCCTGCTGGCGCTTGCGCGGATACTTTTCAGCGGCATGGGCGCCGGACGTTTCGGGGGAATGGGACATCAGCGCAATCCCATCCATGAAAAATGGATGCGGATGACGCCCGAAGAACGGAAGGAGTTTATAAAAAGACGCCCTTTCAATCGCGGTTTCGGGCACGATTTTTTACAGGAAGACGAAACCGGAAAACAGGAGTAGGATGCCGGCGAAAAATCAGCACGACACGGAAAAACTGATTGCAAAATATCGTCCGCAACTCAAATCCTTCATCCGCAACAGGGTCGCGAACAGGGAAGATGCGGAAGATATTTTGCAGGATGTTTTCTATCAGTTAGTCAAAGCGCTTAATACCGCCATGAACCCGATCGAACAGGTGTCGGCATGGCTCTATCGCGTGGCGCGGAATACGATTATCAACCATGCTTCCAAAAAGCGCGAAGAAAAAATGCCCTCATACCGGAACGACGAAGGCGACATGGAGATGCTGGAAGATTTTTCGGAAGCGATGTTTAATAACGACGGAGCCTCGCCTTCGCCCGAAACGGAATACATGCGTTCGCTGGTCTGGACGGAACTGGAAAACGCTCTCGCAGAACTCCCGCCCGAACAGCGGGAAATCTACGAGTTGACGGAAATAGACGGCATTCCGGTAAAAGAAATTGCACAAACGACCGGCATTCCGATTAACACGCTCCTGTCGCGCAAACATTACGCTGTACTGCATTTGCGAAAACGGATGAAAGAACTGTACTGCGAAATAATCTATGCCTGATTACGTGCAAACCTGCGTGACTTTTGCATTGTATCGCACTCTAATTCAAAATTCAGAATTGCGGGCGCAAGTATTTTTTGTCGAAATTCACCAGATAAAGCTGTTTGGTAGCGCGCGTTATAGCAGTATAAAACCATCTCAGGTCTTCGAAACTGAGATTATCGTCCGCAAAATAAGGACAGTCCAGAAAAACGCATTCCCATTGCCCGCCCTGTGACTTGTGACAGGTAACAGCGTATGCGAA
>JAISDR010000046.1 GCA_031264645.1 Prevotellaceae bacterium
GTCTTTTCCGTGATTGCCGTCCGTTCCGGTGATGGCTTGGAACAGGTGATTTTCTTCGGACTGTTCTACGATAACGGCTCCTGCCGCGTCGCCAAACAGGATGCAGGAAGTGCGGTCGGTAAAGTCCGTTACTTTGGATAGGGTTTCGGCGCCGAAAACCAGAACTTTTTTATGTGTACGGGCGGCAATCAGACCTTTTGCCAGAATGATTCCGTATGTAAACCCTGCGCAGGCGGCGGAAATGTCCATTGTTCCGGCATTGGGTATCATTAACCGCGCCTGAACCTGACTCGCAACGCTTGGCACGGACTGGTCGGGAGTACTTGTCGCCACAATGATGAAATCGACGTCCTTCAAGTCCTGATTATAATCCCGCGACAAATTGAACGCCGCCTTTACGCACATGTCGCCTGTATATTCGTTTTCTGCCGCATAAAACCGGCGTTCTATGCCGGTTCTTTCTTTTATCCACCGGTCGGATGTGTCCAAATAAGCTTCAAAAAAAGAGTTGCGGATTTCTTTTTCAGGATGATAAATTCCTATTGAACGGATTGTTGCTCCCATAAGTTTTCAAATTATATGTTCATTAAACTGTCCCGTATTGATTTGTACACGTCATTTTTCAGTATCCTGTTCATCAACAGGGCTGAAAGCATTGCCGAATGAATCATATACGCCTTTACTTTGGGCGATTCGGGAAAGGAAAAAACATTCCCTCCCTTTCCTTTTTCCAATAAATCCGTAAGCCAGTCAAGTATGGCGTTGACTAATTGTTGCAGTTCCGTCTGCATGTTTTCCGGGAGCGTGTCAAACGAAGGCGAGAGCGCTCCGACGATACATGCCCAATAATTATCGAGGAACCCGTCGTGCATCGTGAGGTACCTGACTAATTGTTGCCGGTAATCCAGATTTGCCCAAAATTCTACGTTACTGTTGAACGCTGCCCTGTTCCTTTTGATTACTTCAACTCCCAAATCGGACTTCGAGGGGAAATAATAATGAATGGCAGCATTCTTTATATTGAGCTTTTTGGAGATGTCGGCGTAGCTGAAAGCATTGTAACCAATGGATTTTATCAGTTCATTGGCGATATTGATTATTTCTGTTCTTGTATCATTCATGCCGCAAAGATATACATTTTTTACTTAGTAGTAAGTATATTTGGAAAATATATCTGTTTCTGTGGGGGTTCAGCGCAACAGCTTCCGGTTTTTTCACGTCCTGCAATACGCTCATTTGTTGAATGGCGTCCGATTTAGACTCCGTGTAAGTCGAAATTTTGATTTCAGGGTAGAAATAAAAAATGATTTTGTCAATTTGGAAATTAGCGCTATTTTTGTAGCGTAATTTTATAACGACTGATAACTATTGCTGAATCGTTGCGGGTTGTCAGTCGTTTTCTATTGCGGTAATGCAATATTGCACTTTTTGCCCGCTGCCACGCAGTTCGCCAACGGTAAGTTTTATTTTCCCAAATTTTTCCCTCTCATATTCGAGTATGAATATTTTTGAAAAACGCTAGCTTTTGACAAATTCGCTTTTAACAATAGCTTCCTCCAGTTCTTTGGAGACTGTCATGTATCTTGAGATATGTTTCACTATTTCGTTTTCCATTTTCTGCGATTTATCTGATTTATTTTACCTGATTTTCCATATTCCTTTGGTGGGCGATGCGATTTCTTTCTATTCATAACTCATTCATATCAAATTCGATTTAATTTCCGCCGCAAAGGTAAAAAATCCCCTGTAAAACGAACTGTGCCGGTACAATTTCATAGCAACGGCTTCCATTCTAAACCCGTCAAATTCGACGAGTTTAGAATTCGGGTTATGCAGGTTATTTGAGCGATTTTAGACGTAATATGCAGCAGGAATCCGACGTTGTACGGAAAAGATATTAACAGTAGTAAAATCACATTATAATATGATTTTTGATTGACAACATAAAAACTTTCATATCTTTGCGCCCTAAATCACAATATAATGTTAGTAGAACAGTTAGGTGAAATCATTAAAGTCCGCAGAAAAGAATTGAAAATAACACAGCCACATTTGGCGGAACTGGCGGAAATAAGCACAAATACCTTGTACAGGCTGGAACGCGGACAGGGAAATCCGTCGCTGGAAGTATTGGGTAAACTTGCCGAAGTACTGGGTATGGAAATTAAAATGGAAATAAAAATGTAGGGGCGACCTTTACGGTCGCCCTTAGAAAAGGATAAATAAATGAGAAAAGCAGAAATATATCGCAATGGAAAACTGGCAGGGATTCTCACGGAAGAAAGTCATGACAGGTACACTTTTTGCTATGAAAACGCTTATTTTGCCGACAGCAGACAACCGCCGGTCAGTTTGACGCTTCCCAAAACACAGCAGGAATATGAGAGTAACTGTCTGTTTCCCTTTTTTTTCAATATGTTGAGCGAAGGCGTAAACCGCAAACTGCAATGTACGCAATTAAGAATTGACGAAAATGATAATTTCGGACTGCTTACGGCAACAGCGCAACATGACGCCACAGGAGCAATAACCGTCAAACCGATAATAAAATGAATATGGAGAGTATAAAATATTGTCCCGGGACACTGGCGGAAGGCTTTGACACATACAGCCCAAGCTGCCTGCGGAATTTGTTTAACGGCAAAAAAGTAAGTCATGTTCTGCCTTATGAGCCGCCGGAGCAAAACGAAGCAGTAGCCGAACTGTTTATGGAAAATCGCAGGCGCATATCCATTTCCGGCGTCCAGGAAAAATTAAGCCTGCTGCTGGAAAAAAACGCACTTCGCTTAACGCAGGAGGGAGAACAGGGGACATACATACTGAAACCCATCCCGCGGGATTTAAAGAAAGTCGGACAGGTACCCGCCAACGAGCATTTAACCATGCAAATAGCGAAGCAGGTTTACGGAATAAACACCGCCGAAAATGCAGTGATATTTTTTAAGGACGGAACGCCGGCATATATTACCAGGCGTTTTGATGTAAAAAAAGAGGACGGGAAATGGGGAAAGGAAGACTTTGCTTCTTTGGCCGGAAAAACGAAAGACAATGCCGGAGCTGATTTCAAGTACGATTACAGTTACGAAGAAGCAGGTTTACTGATAAAAAAATACGTGCCTGCATGGAGGGTTGAAATGGAAAAATATTTTGCGATGGTTGTGTTTGGCTACCTTTTTTCAAATGGCGACGCGCATTTAAAAAACTTTTCATTACTGGAATCATCAGTCGGAGATTACCTGTTAAGTCCTGCTTATGATTTAATCAATACCCGCTTACATGTTGATGACAGCGATTTTGCGCTGAACAGGGGGCTTTTCGCAGACGATTATAAAAGCGAAACATATAAAAAGAAAGGTCATGCAGGCAAAACGGATTTCATCGAACTGGCGAGAAGGACAGGAATTGCAGAGAATCGAACAGGAAAACTGTTATCTCGTTTTTTAGAAAAACATTCTCTCGTTGAAACACTGGTAAAACGTTCCTTTTTGTCGGAAGCCAGTAAGCGGGGCTATTATTTAATGTACGAAACGAGATTGAATTCATTGCTCGAAAAATAAATGCGCAAAAATACAAAACGGGGGACTGTCCGATTTTTATATTAATTATCATTTGCTTTTTCATGCGAAAACCATAGATTTGCGGTTTCTTACAGCACATCATTCTGTGTCATTTAACCAAATAATATCATGATAAAGAAAAGTTTATTCTGTTTGTTCATTTTTATGATCAGCATATCCATGTTTGCACAAAACAGTGAAAACGAAGGATATGTATTTACAATAGTAAAAGAGGTAAAAGCCACTTCGGTGAAAAACCAGGCGCAATCAGGTACCTGCTGGGCGTATTCGACGCTGTCGTTTCTCGAAAGTGAATTGTTGCGCAAGGGAAAGCCGGAATACGACCTGTCCGAAATGTGGATCGTGCGCCACGCCTATCCCGCCAAGGTTGAAAAATACATGCGTCTGCACGGGAATATCACCCTGGCTGCTGGTGGTTCGTTCGAGGATGTTCTCTGGGTGATGCGCAACTATGGCATTGTACCTCAGGACTCCTACCAGGGCTTGAACTATGGCGAAGACAAGAATGTGCACGGCGAATTGGACGCCGCTGCCAAGGCCTACGCCGAGGCTATATTAAAAACAGCCGGGCGTCCCGGAGCTACGCTCAGCACCGCATGGACGGATGGTTTCGAGGGGATTATGGATGCGTATCTTGGCCGGCGTCCCGAAAAGTTCAGCTACAATGGCAAGGAATATGTGCCGCAAAGCTTTATGCAGTCGCTGGGTCTGAACCTGGATGATTATGTAGCAATCAGCTCGTACACGCATCATCCCTTCTACGAACCGTTCATCCTCGAGATACCCGACAACTGGATATGGGGCTCATCCTATAACGTGCCGATGAACGAAATGCAGGAAATTGCCAACAATGCGATCAACAACGGTTATTCGGTACTTTGGGGCGCTGATGTGAGCGAGAAAGGTTTTGCTTACCGTAAAGGGGTGGCCGTAGTGCCTGTAACGAAACCGGATGAGATGTCGGATTCGGACAAAGCGCGGTGGATAGGCGTATCGGATAAGGATCGCGAGTCGCAGATCATGAATTTGAGCAAACCGGTGGCCGAAAGGAAGATTACGCAGGATATGCGCCAGGTAGCTTTCGACAATTTCCAGACAACCGACGATCACGGGATGCACATTACGGGTATAGCCAAGGATCAGGACGGCAAGAATTTCTATAAGGTGAAAAATTCGTGGGGCGCCGATGATAGCAAGTATGGCGGGTATTTTTATTGTTCGGAAGCATTTTTCCTGTATAAGACTATGAATATCATGGTGCATAAGAGTGCAATTCCTAAGAATATAGCTAATAAGCTGGGGATAAAGTAACCATTTGATTATTCAGGTCGTGCAAAACCTAAGAAGCGGATATTTGAGTCCGCTTTTTTTTTGTCAAAAATACAACAACGCCCTGTGAGCAACAGCGTAAGGCAACTACCCACCCGGACAT
>JAISDR010000057.1 GCA_031264645.1 Prevotellaceae bacterium
CAGATTATCAATCTCGGCGGCGAATCGACCGTTATCCTTAACGGAATCGAAATACAGCGGAATACTTACCAGATTTCTCCGGCTTCCGGACGGATTGCAATCTATCATTCCGCAAAGGACGGAAAGCTGAGAATTGAAAAAATACGTATCAAAAAGATTTAAAACCGGAATTATGAATTATATCATGAACAGATTTATTACTATCATTTTCACCCTGCTTTTTGGCATGAATCTTCATGCGCAGGACTTGAATCTTTTAAGCGGAAAATATTCGGTGGAAGAACTGCAGAATATCCTGATTCCGCATGACAAATGGACGCCTTTCCCGCGTCCGGACGACCGGCAGGGATGGGCAAAAGCCGACACGACGGCAATGCGCGCATATATCCGGTATGCCGAAAATCATCTGGATTACGACTGGCCTACCGTTCCGGCAACGCTGTCTCTGCTGATTGCACGCACGGGCGACCGTCAGGAATATCAGAAAATCAGCTACAGAAAACGAATCGTGCTTGCAAACATGATTCTGGCGGAACTCGCCGAAAACAGTGGCCGTTTCATCGATCCGATAGTTAACGGCATCTGGTCGATTTGCGAGGAATCGTGGTGGGGCGCGTCGGCGCATCTGCCGCGGGAGTATCTGGGACTGATGGACGTCAGCCAGCCCTATGTCGATCTCTACACCGGAGTAACCGGCGGAATACTCGCGTGGGCAGACTATTTCTTTGGCGACAAATTCGACGCCATATCGCCGCAAATCCGCAAGCGGATACTTCACGAAGTCAATTACCGCATGTTGCAGCCCCTGATGACCCGCTACCACGGCTGGATGGGAAACAAGGCTACCGGACAGGCTCCCAACAACTGGAATCCATGGATATGCTCCAACTGGATTACCTGCGTGCTGCTGCTGGAAAAGGATGGCGGAGAGCGTGCAAAAATGATTGAACGCGCGCTGTCGGTGCTCGACGCCTTCCTGAATCCATATCCCGAAGACGGCGGCTGCTCCGAAGGTCCGGGATACTGGAGCGTCGCGGTCGGATCGCTGTACGACAATGTCGCGCTGCTCAATCTTGCCTCCAACAACGCCTTTCAGTATGTTTACGAAAATGAGAAGTTCCGCAACATGTGCAGCTTTGTTTACCGAGTGCAGATAAGCGAGAAATACGCCGTCAATTTTGCCGACGCCGGCCCGCGGCTCGGAATAGCAAGCGTGATGACCTACCGTATCGGAAAGGACGTCGGCGACACTGCCCTGACGCAGTATGCCGCATGGTACGGCGGCGGAGCAAGCGCCGATTATGTCCGCGCGCACTATGCCCGCGACTTTTTCGAGATCTTCATACGCAACGAGTTTCTCAATGCTTCCAAAGCTCTGCAGCTTCCGCAGGACGTGTGGCTTCCCGATCTGCAGGTAGCCCTTGCACGCGACAGGGGCGGCTCGTCGGAAGGATTTTTCTTTGCTGCCAAGGGCGGTACCAACGGCGAAAGTCACAATCATAACGACATAGGCAACTTCATCGTTTACTACGACGGACTGCCTCTGCTGATCGACGTCGGCCCGCCGAAATATACTGCCATGACGTTTACAAGCCGGAGGTATGAAATCTGGAATCTCTGTTCCGATTACCATAATACCCCGACCGTTAACGGCATTACGCAGCACGAGGGACTGAATTTCAAGGCAAGCGACGCCGCGTTTAAAAAGGGAAAGTCATCGACGGTATTTTCACTCGACATCGCCGGAGCGTACCCGAAGGAAGCAGGGATAAACAGCTGGAAACGCTCGATTACCCTGAACCGCGGAAAGGGCGTAACGGTAAGGGACGCCGTTGATTTGCAGAAAGCCGACAGCGTCGTTCAGCATCTGATGACCTGCTATCCTGCAAGAGTTTCAAAAGCCGGAGAGATAACAATCGACTACCGCGACAAAGACGGCGCAACCGTTCCCTTCGTCGTGAAATACAATGCGGGACAGATGGATGCCACGGTGGAAAAAGTCAAGCTGGAAACGGAATCCGACGACGGCGTGCGCAACAGCTGGGGCGACGTCATTCACCGTATTAATATAAAGGTGAAAGCGCCGAAACTGAAGGACACTTATACTCTTGAAGTGAAAAAGAGGTGAATATTGCGGTTTGATTCCGAAAAAACAGTTAATTTTGTGGCATAATATTAATGTTTAAAATATAAAATTATGAAAGGTAAAGTAAAATCAGACGGTACAGGGCTGGAGGAAGCGCTGATAGCAAATCCTCTCTATGACGAAGTGTTCAAATATATGATGGAGGACAACAGCGCCGCCCGCAAATTCATTTCCGGTATTATCGGCGAAGAAGTAATTAAACTGTCTTTTGCACCGCAGGAATATGTCTATAAAAAGGACGACAATGTTCCGGGAAAAACCTGGAGTGTTTACAGACTTGATTTCACCGCGCGGATTCGTACGAAAGAAGGTTCAAAAGCCGTGATGATAGAGGTACAGAAAGTATCGCTTAATAGCGACATCATACGATTCAGAAGTTATCTTGGCGGTCAGTACAGAAACAAGGGAAACAGTTATACCGACGCCAACAAGAAAATTCATGCCATCCCGATATACTGTATTTTCGTTGTCGGCGACGGTATCGGAATAAAGGGCGTCCCCGTGATAACGGTAAACCCAACTGCATCAGATGCCGCTACCGCTCAGGAGTTGAAGTGGGCGGGAAATGAATTTATCTCAGGTCTTCATCACCATTCGTGGATAGTCCAGGTACCGGAACTTAAAGGACGTCGCAGTAATGACATGGAAATGCTGCTAAGTATTTTCGACCAGACAAACCGGATAATGAGTGACCACCATATTCTCAATTTCAGGGAAGAGCATTTTCCGGAAGCATATCGTCCCGTCATTCGTCGCCTGCAGCATGCTGTGGCTAACAAAGAAATTCGCAATGCCATGGAGATGGAAGACTATGCTATAGGACAGATGCGTATGGAAAGGGAAACGGGAAAAGCTGAAGGAAAGGCTGAAGCAGATGCTGAATATAAAACTATTATCTCCAAAAAGGATGCTGCTCTATCCGAAAAAGATGCTATCATAGCCCGTGAGCGTGCCGAAAAAGAAGACGCCATAGCCCGTGAGCGTGCTGAAAAAGAAGACGCCATTGCCCGTGAGCGTGCCGAAAAGGACGCGGCCATTGCCCGTGAAGAGAATCTTCGTGCCGAAATTGCCGCTTTGAAGGCAAATTTAAAAACAGACAAATGAAGTCAAATATGAAAACTATGGACAGTAAAGTAAAATCAGGCGGCGCCGAACTGAAGGACGCTTATACTCTTGAAGTGAAAAAGAAATAGAAATAGAATGTGACATATGAAAAAAATAGTTATATGCAGTTTATTTTTGGCAGTAATGGCATGTGCTGAAAGGAAGCAGTCATTCGAAGCGGACAAAGTATTGCATTTCGATGTTGAGGAATTTGCCAGTATTGACATGAATAATACCGGTAAATTCAAACAGTATGAGGAACAGGCTGCAAAATCGCTTAAAGCGCCGGTAACGTCGTATATACCGCTGCAAACGACGGAGGAATGTTTAATCGGCGAAATAAACAAACTTGTATGTACGGACAAATATATTTATGTCTATGACAGGCGGTTCAACAAATTATATCAGTTCGATACCGGCGGCAGGTTTTTAAGGCAAATCGGACAGGCAGGCGAAGGTCCCGACAGATATGTCAAAATGTGCGCTTTTGACGTAAACAGCGAAAATGGAAATGTTTCCATTTACTGTGAAGCAAAATTGTCGGTTATCGAATACAGCTGTACCGGAGAAATTTTGAAAGTCGAAAAAACAGGACTCTCCATTGATGATTTCGTCTATTATAAAGGACATTATCTGTTTTACTGTGGCAGGTATTCCAATGAACCGGCATTTAAGGATACGTATCCCGTGCAGTACAGGCTGGTAAGTCTCCGTGACGGAAAGATCGACAGGAAATATCTGGAATACAGGTACAGGAACAGTCTGTCGAATACCGCATATACGGCAAACAGTATCGGCTTTTACAGGCTTAACGGGGATTTAATGCTGGCAGAACAGCAAACGGGTATGGTTTATAAAATCGAACAGAACACAACAGTTCCGGTTTATGCAGTAGATTTTGGAAAATACAATATTCCGTTTGACGTGTTTTCTGCGGAGGTGGACGACAGCAAGCTGGACGCTCTCCCGGGTATGAATTTTTGCCGTTTGCTGGATTTTCATGAAACCGGTGATTTGATTTATATTCGATACTCGGTTTTCAATAACCCGATATGCCAGAGTGTTTATCTGAAAAAAACAGGGAAAACGGTAAATCTTGGCTTATACTGGATCAACGGTAGCGACAATATAGGAATGCCAATAATAATGACAGCGTCAAACGACGCTTTGACAGGATATTATGACGCCGATCTGTTTCGCCATATAGTGAAACATAAGGCCGATAAGGTTCCTGCACATTTGATTGAGATGGCAAACGGTATTCGCGACGATGATAATCCGGTGATCTGTACTGTCCGGTTTTAATACTGCGCACGGAGTTACAAAATATTATATAAGATGAAAAAAATATCAATTAAATGGAAGGCATTACCGCTTGCGGCGGCGACGGTATGCATGAGCATGGCAGGCTTTACGGCCTGTTTATGGACGTCCGGCTGTACAGGTCAGCCAAAGGACGATTATATTGTAGCCGCATGGGTCTGGCCTTCGTGTAACGACGACGAGCGGGGCAAAGATCTGTTCTGGGAAGAAGGCCCCGGCGAATGGGAAATGATTAAAAAAGCCCGTCCGCTCTATGATGGCCATTATCAGCCGAAACAGCCACTGTGGGGCTATGAGCCGGACGATGACCCCGGGATAATGGAGAAATGGATTAACGCCGCTTCCGACCACAAGGTAAACACCTTTATCTTCGACTGGTACTGGTATGACGGGAAGCCGTTTCTGGAAAACACCGTCCGGGCGTTTGTCCGGTCGCCCAATACCGACAGGATGAACTTTTACCTGATGTGGGCCAATCATCACATCACCGGACGCCTGCTGAACAGTTACAAATATTCTGTAGAAAAGTATCCGAACGATACGCTGATATGGAAAGGCACGGTCGACTGGGACGATTACAAAAACGTAGTTTCACATGTGATTACTCATTTTTTTAAACAGCCGAATTACCTCAGGATAGACGGACAGCCCGTATTTGCGATATACCGGACGGATTTGCTGCTGAAAAGTTTCGGCAACAGCTGGGAGGAAACGCGCAAAGGACTGGACTATTTCCGCGACGAGGTAAAAAAAGCCGGTTTCCCGGGACTGCATCTGCAATTAATCCATGACTGGAACCTGGAAGAGCCTTATTTGCTCAGTCCGCGGGCGGCAGGAGGAAAAACGGCGCGCGAACTTACCGCACTGCTTGGCATCAACAGCGTTACGTCCTACAATATGGGCAAATGCAGTAACGACCATGTTCAAAATGCCGCTTTTGCGCACACGTTCCGCAAAAAACTGGACGAGGCGCTGGATATTCCGGTATTTCCCTGTGTCAGCACCGGATATGATAATTCGCCGAGATATCCTAATCAGACCATAAAAGGCATATACAGCCAGAATCCGGAAAGCTTTAAACCCCTCCTGCTGCAGGCAAAGGACTACGCGGACAAACATCCCGAACAGCCCAAAATCGTGGTTATCAATGCATGGAACGAATGGATTGAAGGCAGTTACCTTTTGCCGGATATGAAATATGGCTTCGGCTATCTGGAAGCCGTCAGGGAGGTGATGAGCGGAAAATATGACAGATACATGAAATAAAACTGAAATCAGTATGATACATACGGCAATGACAGCAGGAAAAGAAACAGAAAGAAGTAATAAGGTAAAGAGGTTGTATGTGTATGTAATCGTGCCTGCCCCTACTGAGGTTGTTTTGTTATTTAAATTAGGTAAAAATAAGGTTTGTTTATCCACGAATTGCACGAAAACTGAGGTTGTTTTGTTATTTAAATCAGGTGGAAATAAGGTTTGTTTATCCATGAATCGCACGAATTGCATGAATTGCACGAATTGTGCAAAAACAACCTCATTTCCACCTAATTTAAATAACAAAACAACCTCAGTAGCAGGTAGAAATCACATCTACAATAACCTCATTACCTTATTAAAATGGGAATACACCCGCTTAAGCGAAAAGGACAAAACAAGTTTGCGAGAAGCTTTTCGCTTAAGCGAGAAGGACAAAACAAGTTTGCGAGGAGCTTCATACTGCAGTACGAAGGACAAAACAAGTTTGCGAGGAGCTTCGTACTGCAGTATGAAGGACAAAACAAGTTTGCGAGATGCTTCGTACTGCAGTACGAAGGACAAAACAAATTTGCGAGAAGCTTCGTACTGCAGTATGAAGGACAAAACAGGTTTGCGAGAAGCTTCGTACTGCAAGTACGAAGGACAAAACAGGTTTTCGAGGCGCTTTGTGTTTAAGCCCGAACAGAAACGAAACAGTAATTAAAAAAATAATAGTAAAGTAGTTTATGAGAAATGTATTAAGAATGAAAAAGTATTTAGTCTGTCTGGTTTTAATAACCGGAACAGTTATGACAGGCACGAGTCAGCAGACGCAAAATCCTAAAGACGAGGCGCCTCTTGCTCCAAAGGAGTACCGCCGTCCGGAAGGATATGATCCCGTACCGCACCGGTACAAGTATTCCCTTCAGGACATGAAGGAAAAGTTTTCGGAACAGACCATGTCGCTTGCCGACAGGGAGTATCAGAGGATGATGGACGTCATCGAACAGGGAAAATGGAAGCCCACCGGCGAATCCCTTGACGAGCACGTTTCGCCCGAATGGTTCAAGGACATCAAGTTCGGGATGTTTATCGACTGGGGACTGTGGTCGCTGGGCGCATACGCCACCAAAATGGAACACGAAGCCATGTATCCCGACTGGTACGAATACCGCATGGTCGATGACGACCGTCCCTACAAGAGCAATCATATCAGCATGATACCCTATCATCACAAGAACTGGGGCGAAGACTTCGAGCGGGGCGATCTGATTCCGCTGTTCACAGGCAAGAACTATCATCCTGACAAGCTGGTCGATCTGGCGATAGAATCGGGAATGAAGTACATTATCCCCTTCTGCAAGCACATGTCGGGCTTTTGCATCTGGCCGTCTTCGTACACGCACATGGACGTGGGCGACCGTCTCAATACGGACTATATCAAGCCTCTGGTGGACAGATGCAGGAAAAAGGGACTGAAGTTCGGATTTTACTACGGTACGCAGGAATGGGAATATCCCGTTATCGGCGACAGCGGCGAACTGCTGTGCCGCACGTGGTTCCGCGGGAATACCACCACCGGAAAGTATGAAGCCTCGGAACTGACAGGCTCGTCAAAGAAAACCGTGTCCATACGCGACTGGGAAAACGTCATACCCGGAAAAATCCCTGTAAAGAATTTCCTTAAACAGTATCTCATACCCCAGGCGATAGAGTTCATCGACCGTTACGACCCCGACATCGTATGGTACGACGGCGAATGGACTGATCCTGTAGAAAAGCTTGGCAGCTACGAAATTGCGGCCTATTTCTACAATCATGCCGAGGGACGGAAGGAAGTGGCGGTAAACGACCGTTACGGACAGGTTGATCACAGGGGACTGCGCAAAAAACGCGGCGACATCTACACCAGCGAATACGGGTACTCGAAAAACGGCATCGTTGTCCAGAAGCCCTGGATGGAACATGCCTGGGAGGAGAACCGCAGTATCAGCCAGTCGTTTGGCTTCAACTGGCAGGACACCGAAGCGAATGTGATTTCGTCGAAAGAGCTTGTCGATATGTTTGTCAATATCGTGGCGGCAGGCGGCAATCTTCTTCTCATAATGAGTCCCGACGGCAGCGGCGCCCTTCCCGCCGTTCAGGAAAACCGGCTGAAGGAAATCGGCAAATGGCTGAAAGTAAACGGCGACGGGATTTACTATACCCGTCCCTATTCGGTGATTTCCGAAGAAAAAGTGCGCTTTACCCGCAGCAAGGACAACAAAACGGTGTATGCCATATCGCTCGAATGGCCGGGCAGGCAGCTGGCGCTGAAATCGGTCAAGCCGGCGGACAATTCCAAAGTCTATATGCTGGGGTACAAAAAACCTCTGGAATGGACTCACAGCGACGGAGTAACCACTGTCATCCTTCCCGAAAAACTGCAGGATGAAGCAAAACGTCCCTGCAACTACGCATATACATTTAAATTAAAAATAAAGGATTAGAAATGAAAAAAGTAATCAGCTTAATCATGCTGTCCTGCACCGTCCTGTTCGCGGCTGTGCAGACGAACGGGCAAACTCCCGTGGAAAGATACACCAAAATGCAGAACGAACTGGCTTCCGGCTGGAATACCTGGGATACGCGCAGCGTGCTTACCCACGTTTTCCTCCCTTACGGATCGGCTATCGACCTGAATCTCACCAGCGCATACGGCAGTCGCGCCAACGTGTTCCGTATCGGCGACAGGAATCCCGACGCTCCGGTAATGCATCCGGGGCCGCACTCGTACGACGGCGCCTATACCGACATTTCCCTTGAATGGAAAGGTATGAAACTGCGCGTGCAGAGCGCTGCCGAAGGCTTGAAGAACGTGATTCTTGTAACCCCGCTCGAAGGAAACGCCAAGGACGGACGCGTGATTGTTGCGCCGAAAGTGCTGTGGTTCCGTCTCAACAGTTTTCAAGTAACTGACAATACTGTTACGATTAACTCGAAAGGCTCGGGAATCACACTGAATGTAACGGTCAACGGCGACTATATCGAAACAAGGAACGACGAGATATTCATGTCGGCCAACAGTCCCGTGATTATATGCTGCGGCGAAAACATGAGTCTGCCCGAAGCCGAAAAGTTTATCAAATCCCATGCCGACGCTCTTGTCGAGACAAACAAAAAGACATTCGGCGAATATTACGAGGTTTACAATGCCATGCAGAATGTGCTGTCGTGGGACAATATCTACGACCCCACGATCCGCCGGGTGATTACTCCGGTGAGCCGTATCTGGAATGTCGGCTGGAGTTCAAATCCCTCGATGGGAGGCTTCGTGCTGTTCTGCTGGGACACGTACTTTGCTTCGATGATGCTCGCAACGGGCAGCAAAGAACTCGCTTACGCCAATGCCGTGGAAATTACCGAAGCGGTTACGGAAAAGGGATTTGTCCCGAACTTCTATGCCGTGAACAACTACAAGACGCGCGACCGTTCGCAGCCTCCTGTCGGCTCGCTGGCGGTGTGGAACATTTATCGAAAGTACGGGGAAAAATGGTTTCTCGAACTTGTGTACGACAAGCTGCTGACGTGGAACCGCTGGTGGGACAAAAACCGCAATACCGACGGACTGCTCTGCTGGGGAAGCAACCCCTTCGAAAAGGTAACATACCGATACTGGGAAACGACGGGTATCAACGGAACTTTCGGCGGATCCCTCGAATCGGGACTGGATAATTCGCACATGTACGACAGCGTGCCTTTCGACAAGGAAAGACACATGCAGCGACTGAACGACGCCGGACTGTCGGGTCTGTATGTGATGGACTGCGACCTGCTGGCAAAGATCGCCGCCGAACTCGGCAAGACCAAAGACGTGAAGGAACTGCGCGCTCGCGGAAATCTCTACCGCAAGAACCTGTCCAAACTGTGGGACGAAAAACGCGGACTGTATTATAACCGCCGTACTGATACGGGAATATTCAGTCAGCGAATATCTCCGACCAACTTCTATCCCCTGCTGGCTAACGCTCCGACTCAGGAACAGGCAAAACGCATGGTGGACGAGCATTTGCTTAATCCGGAAGAGTTCTGGGGCGAATGGGTGATCCCCTCCACTCCGCGCAACGACCCCGCTTACAAGCATAATACTTACTGGCGCGGACGTATCTGGGCGCCTCTGAATTTCCTTGTGTATATGGGTCTGCGTAACTACGACCTGCCCGAAGCAAGAAAGGCGCTCTCGGAAAAATCGAAAAACCTGCTGCTGAAAGGCTGGCTGAAAGATGGATATGTGTTCGAGAATTATAATGCCGATTCCGGCGTCGGCGACGATGTGGGTAACAGCGACAAGTTCTACCACTGGGGCGCGCTGCTGGGTTTTATTACTCTGATCGAGGAAGGTTATTTTAC
>JAISDR010000093.1 GCA_031264645.1 Prevotellaceae bacterium
TCCATTTCCATGCAGACCCAAATATACACGATAACGCCGAAGGAGGAAAACAAACCTCAACAGTCACAGCAGACTGTTCCAAATGTGGAACAGAAACCGCTGCTTACTCTATACGACCTTTTCGGGTTCAGTGAAGAGGAACGCAAACAGCTAAATACTAAAAAGAAAGGGAAAAGAAAACCTGTTCCCTTACAGAGAAAACCCGTACAGCTCGACCTGTTCTCCCAACAGTCAAACACCAAATCAAATGAAAATACGCCTGCAGCGTCATCAGTGAATGAAACCGTACTCAAACATTATCGGGAAATCAAAGAAAAACACCGGAATGCGCTGCTGCTTTTACGCGAAGGCGACAGATACAGGGCATTTGGAGAGGACGCCGGTCATATTGCCAGAATACTCGGTACGGGACTTGTCAACGCCGGCGGAACGGATGAAACAGGTTTTCCCGCCAGTGCGCTGGATACAAATTTGCCACAGCTGGTAAGGGCGGGACATCACGTCGCGATTGGCGAAGCTCCGGAATCTCCCAAAATCGACAAAAAACAGGAGGTAAGTGTTTTGCCCGCTGAACCGCGACCTTATTCCGGCACATTACAGAATTTTCACAAACAGGGCTCTTTGACGGAAGACAGCGGACAGACCGGCTTTTTAAAGGAACGCTATCGCGATGAAGCCATATTCATGCCGCTGGAATTAAATCCCCTGCAGGAACAGAAAGCAAAACAGTATATTCAACTGCGGGATACCTATCATTCACTGTATAATTACGAAGCGTCCGAACTGAAAGAAAACACCGGATTGCGGGAGAATCTGAATGAACTTTACGATACATTTGTAAAACGGTACGGCAATCTTAACGACAGGAAAAACCTTGACTTAATCAAAATGGATGCCGGCGGAATGGAGATACTTTCTCTGGAACACTTCCGCGAAGGTAAATTGACAAAAGCCGATATTTTTAATCATCCCGTTTCCTTCAATCCGAATGAAATCCGACAGGTGGACACTTCAACTGAAGCCCTTTCCGCATCGCTGAACAGATTCGGCGAGGTCAATACGGAATACATGCTTTCCCTCATGCCGGAAAAAAGTGCGGAAGAAATGCTGCACGAACTTCACGGACGCATTTACTACAATCCGCTGATTGATAATTACGAAGTGTCGGACAGGTTTATCGCCGGTAACGTGATTGAAAAGGTGGAAGCTGTCGAAAAATATCTGAAAAATCATCCACAGGACGGGAACGCGGCAGCTGTTGCCGAATCATTGAAGGCACTGAAGGATGCTGTTCCACGTCCGATAACATTTGAGGAACTTGACTTCAATTTCGGAGAACGCTGGATACCTGCAGGAATTTATTCGCAGTATGCAACGCATCTGTTTGATGTGGATACAAATATTCAATACTCATCCGTACGTGACGAATATTCCGTCAAAGCGGATCACCGCAATGCCGGTATTTATGAAAAATTCAATATCAGAGGCGAGTTTAAGAATTATGACGGTCTGGCGCTGATGAAACATGCACTGCACAATACGACGCCCAATATCAGCAAATCAGTCCGGACAACAAACAGCGAAGGCGAATCTGTTACCGTCAAAGTGCGTGACGGCGAGAAAATTCAACTTGCAAATTCAAAGATAGATGAAATCCGTACAGGCTTCACGGACTGGCTGAACCTGCAAACTCCCGAATTTAAAGACCGGCTCGCAAACCTTTACAACCGTACATTCAACTGTTTTGTGCGTCCACAGTATGACGGTTCGCATCAGACTTTTCCGGGTCTGGATCTGAAAGCTCTGGGCATTCCCACCCTGTACCAAAGCCAGAAGGACGCCGTCTGGATGCTGAAACAGAATGGCGGCGGAATATGCGACCACGAGGTGCTGCGCCCATAAGGGGCATATAGTAAATGTAGCCTTAGCAAGCTACCGGGCAAGGGTTTTCGACGCCCGTCATTAGCCAACTTATCCATTTAGCCGAAAGGCGGTGGGGAGTGTCGCATGTTGGAAACGGCATAAGTCAGTTAACTATCATACTGCTACTGAATGTCTAAATGAAATGATAGATATGAGGATGAAGACTATACTGTTTGAACGACAGCCCAAGATGTTAGTTGGTAAACCCCGACGTAAGATAGTTACGAACGTCGGGCTGCAATACTTCTACTTTCCGACTTCGAGTACGAGAGCCGAAAACCGATTGCAGGTCAGCCACGATAAGTGGAAAAGGGCGAAAATCGCATCCGACAATCTATCCGCTATGTTACTTGTATGTCTAAATGGGGATTACCTAAGTAGGAATGCCGAAAGGCTATGGAAATTGTTCCTGAATATCCTATATGGTAACAGAGTCTCCGTAGTAGTCCGAGCAAGGGAAAGCCTTGTACATGGCGAA
This sequence comes from Prevotellaceae bacterium, assembly GCA_031264645.1. GTDB lineage: Bacteria > Bacteroidota > Bacteroidia > Bacteroidales > UBA932 > JAIRLF01. The sequence goes on from JAISDR010000093.1 coordinate 2,402, forward strand.
GGGAGACAGTTGGTATTTTTAATACGTTTAACGAAAAATGTGTGAGACATTATGAGAGATTCAGAAAATGTATTAAACAGTCTGGCCGGGCATGGCTCAGACCTAAATTACAAGTTTGAACGGCTTTATCGGCTGATGTTCAATGAGAATCTGTATGCGTTAGCCTATCAGAACATTGCCTCTAATGAAGGCAGTTGTACGAAAGGCACAGACGGTCAGTCCATAAGTGGAATGAGTGTCGAACGCATACAAAACATCATTAATAAATTGAAAGATGAAAGCTATCAACCGTATCCTGCTAAAAGAGTTTACATTCCTAAAAAGAATGGCAAGAAACGTCCATTAGGCATTCCCGCCTCTGATGACAAACTTGTACATGAAGTCGTAAGAATGATTCTTGAATCCATTTATGAAGGACATTTTGAAAAATGTTCCCACGGATTCAGACCGCACCGCAGTTGTCACACTGCATTGGCTTCCATTCATGAGGGATTTGACGGAACTCGCTGGTTTATTGAGGGCGACATCAAAGGATTCTTTGACAACATCGACCATGATGTTATGATAGGTATTCTTTCAGAACGCATATCAGACCAACGTTTCTTACGTCTGATTCGTAAATTCCTGAACGCTGGATATATGGAAAAATGGCAATTTCACAACACATTTAGCGGAGCTCCGCAAGGAGGTGTTGTCAGTCCGATTCTGGCAAATATTTATCTGGATAAACTGGATAAGTATATGCAGGAATATATTCTGGCTTTCAATAAAGGCGGTAAACGGAGAGTAAATCCTGAATATAAAAGGATTCAATCTCGAAAAAGCAAACGGGTAAAGAAACTAAAGAATGAAATGGACGAGCAGAAGAAAGAAGCATTGCGGCAGGAGATTAATCAACTCCATATTGAAATGCACCAATTTCCTGCAACTCTGGACATGGATGAAAATTTCAGACGTATGAGATACGTTCGTTATGCCGATGATTTTCTGATTGGTGTTATTGGAAGTAGAGAAGATTGTGTGAAAGCAAAGGAAGATATTAAAAACTACCTGTCTGACACATTGAAACTTGAACTTTCCGAAGAAAAGACATTAATCACCAATTCAAGCGACAAAGCGAAGTTCTTGGGCTATGAGATTACAATCCGCAGAAGTGAAAAGACAAGAAAGGACAGCAGAGGTGTAACTCGCCGCTCTCTTAACCACAGGACAGTACTTCTCTTACCTATGGAGGTAATGAGGAAGAAACTGCTTGACTATGGTGCAATGAAAATCATAGTAGAGAACGGAAAAGAGAAATGGCAGTCTACATCCCGACCCTTCCTTAGAAATAATGATGACCTTGAAATCCTGAACCGATACAACTCGGAGATAAGAGGCATCTATAATTATTATTGTCTTGCCAACAACTGCAACATTCTTAACAGTTTCTATTACCACATGAAAGAAAGTATGTTCAAAACATTTTCGTCAAAGTATGAATCGACTGTACGGAAGATTATCCGAAAATACACTCGTGATAAAATATTCCATGTGCAGTATGAGGATAACAGAGGTAAAATCAAAGAGCGTACCTTATATCATGGTGGGTTTAGGCAACAAAAGCATGCAAGATTGGACTTTGCGGACAATCTGCCCAGTTATCGCGCAACCCAAAATACAAGCCTGATGGCACGGCTTAAAGCGCGCGAATGTGAATATTGCGGGGCAACGGACAATTTGCAAATGTTTCATGTCCGTAAACTCAAAAATCTGGAAGGCAAACAAGAATGGGAACGTTTTATGATTGCCCGAAAGAGGAAAACAATAGCTGTTTGTAACAACTGTTATCGCAAAATTCATGGAAACAAGAAATAGACTGAATATATCAATGGAGAGCCGTATACATGGAGACGTGTACGTACGGTTCGGTGGCGAGCATATTGAAACCTACCGTCCGAAAGGACGGCAAGGCGCGATGTGCTTAGCCTGTGGAGCGGGTAAAACCCTGATAATGTGCTGCCCGCATACGAAATGAAACGGCTGGGACTGGCAAACAAGCCGATGATTGTCGGTTTGAAAGCCAACATACACGAGATAGCGCAGACGTTTCAGACTGCATATCCCGATGCTAAAATCCTGTATCCGGGAAAAGGAGATTTCACGCCCAAAAACCGCATGAAAATCTTCAACGATATAAAAAACAATTCGTGGGATGCGGTGATTTTAACGCATGACCAGTTCGGAATGATACCCCAGTCTCCAAAAATACAGAAACAGATTCTGGAACAGGAACTGGAGGGCGTGGAGGAAAATCTGGAGGTATTGCGCAGTCAGGGAAAGGACATATCGAAAGCCATGTTGCGCGGCGTGGAAAAACGCAAGGAAAACCTCGAAGTCAAAATCATGGAACTCACGGAGCAGATAAAAAGACGCACCGACGATGTTGCCGATTTCAAAACCATGGGCATCGACCATATTTTTGTGGACGAAAGTCACCGTTTTAAAAACCTGATGTTCACTACCCGCCACGATCAGGTAGCGGGTCTTGGCAGTCCCGAAGGCTCGCAGCGGGCGCTTAACATGCTGTTTGCCCTTCGCACCGTTCAGGAACGGACAGGAAAAGACCTGGGAGCAACCTTTCTGTCGGGAACGACGGTAAGCAATTCGCTGACGGAGCTGTATCTGCTTTTCAAATATCTGCGTCCGCGGGAACTGGAACGGCAGAATATCGGAACGTTCGATGCATGGGCAGCCGTTTTTGCGAAAAAATCGACCGACTACGAGTTTTCCGTAACCAATGAGATTATTCAAAAGGAACGTTTCCGGTATTTTATTAAAGTGCCGGAACTGGCGGCATTTTACAGTGAGATAACCGATTTCCG
>JAISDR010000197.1 GCA_031264645.1 Prevotellaceae bacterium
CCGGACACTTTCTCTTCGCAGTAATCGAAGGCATTGCCGAATGAATACCGTACTTCCGGGCTTCGTAACTTGCGGCGGAAACTACCCCGCGAGCTTCGGAATATCCCACAGCTACAGGTTTTCCGCGATATTCTTCCCTGTCGCGCTGTTCAATGGAAGCGTAAAAAGCGTCCATGTCTACATGTATGATTTTACGGATTTCTGTATATGCTGCCTGCGACTTTTCTTCCATTTTATTACAGTTCTTTTATCATCAAAAACTTCTCAAAAGTACAAATATATTTCTATAACGAAATTGGAATAAGTCCTTACATGCAGGAATTAATGACGTATCCTTTATCATGTTCGATACTCTCCGGACAGCGCTGGAGTACGGACGGCGTGAAAAACATGCTTCGACTGAGGATTATTTCCATGAACAGGCAATGGTCGAAGGTAATAGACTTTCTCAGATCGCCACATTTGACTGCCGCAGCTTAATAGTGCTATAAATTGAAATGCACCCTGCCACTATTTATTTTTAGTGTTTTATGGAAATAATTACTACTTTTGCGCCTCTAAATATAAATTGAAAACGATGGAGAAATGCCGGAAAATCAGTCCTTTTTGTTGCGTGTGAAGTATTATGGAGAATGTATTTGCCAATATTTACAGGTATTTCGCTAAATATCCCCGATGCAGGAACATATTTTTGCTGGCGCTTACGGTTTTATGTGCGGTTTTAGCTTCGAGGATATCATTTGAAGAAGATATTTCCAAAATGCTTAACGCCGAAACGGAGGAGTTTTCACTGCTTCTCGAAAAAACAAAATCCACCGAACGGCTGATAATGTGGGTATATTCTAAAGACGGAAATCCTGAGCGGGAGACGCTTATGTCCATTGCCGACACCCTGTCCGAAGCAATTAAGGACAGATGCGGCGAACTGCTTGGCGAAGTAAAGACAAACCTTTCGCAGGACGATTTCATCAGGGCATATTCCGTTACAGTCAGGAACTTCCCGCTGTTTATCGCCCGCGAAAAATACAGCGGAGAGGCATTGATTCCTCCGGACAGACTGGATTCGGTTTTGAGCGGATACATACGTGCACTTTCCACACAGGGAGGAGTATTTGCGCGCGAAGGTCTGCTGTACGATCCTGCCGGTTTTACTTTCGACCATTTGCTAAGAATGAGGGAGATGCAGGCGGCGTCAGGGTTTTCAGTAGTCGACGGATACTTCTTTTCGAAGGACGAAAAAAGGATTCTCATCATGATGACTCCGAAAAACAAATACGGAGAAACCCGGAATAATGCACTGCTGATAAGCGCCCTGAACGAAACAGTCGGCGAGTTCAACGTCTCGGGCTTCGGGAAATACGGCGATTACGAAGCGCAGTATTTTGGCGCTCCGCTTGTTGCCGTTGGAAATTCGGCGCAGGTACAGAAGGACATTTACATAACCATGACCGCAGTTATGGCGGCTGTACTGCTGCTGCTGATTTCGGTATTCGGGAAAAAGCGTCTTCCACTGCTGATTGTCGCGACAGTATCCTTTGCCGCTCTGTTTGCTCTGGCGGCGGTCAGCCTGTTCGAATCATCGCTTTCGCTTATTGCAATCGGTTCCGGCGCTGTTATCCTGGGCATTGCGGTGAATTATCCCATACATTTTTTTACCCATTACGTACACAATAAGGATGTGGAAAAGACAATAAAGTCAATGGTTTTCCCGATGACCACAGGCAGCCTCACCACGGTGGGAGGATTTCTATGCCTGACATTTACCGGTTCGCCGCTGCTGAAGGATTTCGGACTGTTCGGGGCGTTCTGCCTTGTCGGAGCGGCTTTGTTTTCGCTGATATTTCTGCCGCACATGTTCGGAAACCTTCCCGATTCGGGGAAGAAAAGCATAGTCAGGCGGTTTTTCGAGAAGATAAGCAATTATCCCCTTGACAGAAAGCCCGCGCCGGTAATACTTGTTGCGCTGCTTACGCCCGTGCTTCTGTATTTTTCTTTTGACGTCGAATACGAGAGCGATTTGAACAGCTTGAACTACATGTCGGACGAAGTGAGGGAAGCGGAAAGGCAGTTCAATGACATCCTGAAGCCGGAACACACTCTGCTGCTTGTATCAAAGGGAAATACTCCCGAAGAAGCCCTCGGCAATTCATACAGAATATATCTCCTGTCCGACAGCCTTTCGTCGGCGGGCTACGACTGCTCGTATATCGGCGTGGCAAAGGCTGTTCCGCCCGAATATGTCCAGCGCGAAAACGCCGACAGGTGGAACAGCTACTGGACAGGCGCCGGAGCGGACGAAAGGGAATCTGTCAGGCGGATATTCGCGGAAAAGGGCTTGAACACTGATTCTTTCGACAGGTTTTTCACGATTCTTGAAGGCGGGGCGGACGTAATGCCCGATGAAGATTATGCCTGCCTCCTGGACGTTTTCGGAAAGGATTACCTGTATTCCGACAGCGTCCTCAGCACCCTGATTTCACAGATAGCAGCCTCTCCGGAAGACATAAACGAAATCGCCGGCATCGTAAACAGAAGCGGGTATGCCAGGGTATTGAATAAACAGTCGATAACGGAAAAGCTGGTGGATTCGGCGGGCGAGGATTTCAACACAATCACGCTGTACACGTCCCTGCTGGTGTTTCTGGTGATTTTACTTTCGTACGGGCGCATCGAACTGACGCTGATAACTTTTCTCCCGATGCTTGTCTCGTGGATATGGATACTGGGAATAATGGGACTGTTCGGCATAAAGTTTAATATCGTAAATATCATACTGTCGACATTTATCTTCGGGCTTGGAGACGATTTCTGCATTTTCACGACGGACGGCTGCCTCAAGTCGTACAGGAAGCGGGAAACTCACACGCCTACAGTCAGGATGAGCATAATTATCTCCGGACTGACGGGCTTGACAGGCTTTGGCGCTTTACTGTTTGCCGGGCATCCGGCGATATATTCGCTGGCGGGCATTTCGATTCTCGGCATACTGTCCGTACTGTTTGTTTCCCAGACGATACAGCCGTTCCTGTTCCGCGTACTGATAACGAATCCCGTTTCGAACGCTCATCCGCCCGTGAGTTTTATTACGGCAGTCAACACCGTGTTTTTCTTTCTTTACTTCATTTTCGGATGTATCCTGCTTTCGATTACAAGTCTGGCAATAAGAATTATTCCCGCGAGTAAAAGGAGAAAAAGGGCGATGCTGCTGTACGCTGTTCATTACATGGCTAAAAGCGTCATGATATTCTCCGTTACGATAAGGAAAATTATAATCAATCCCCATAATGAAACGCTGGAGAAGCCCGCAATAATCATCTCCAACCATCAGTCGATGATAGATATACTTCAAATACTTGCGCTGTCGCCCAAAATAGTGTTCGTTGTCAAGGACTGGGTCTGGAAATCGCCGCTCATGGGCTTGTTTGTGAGGTCTGCGGGATTTCATTCGCTGACCGGAGGCATGGATTCGCCCGAGAACTATCGCAATACCCTGAACGACGGATATTCGATATTCATATTCCCCGAAGGCTCGCGAACAGACGATTCGGAAATTAAACGCTTTCACAAGGGCGCATTTTTTCTGGCGGAACAGCTTGGCGCTGACATCCTGCCGCTCATAATACAGAATAATTACGAAACTCTGCACAAAAAATGGCTCGCGATATATCCGAATCAGATAAGCTTGAAGTTTTACAGTCGAATTTCACCCGATAACAAACTGTTCGGAAAGGATTACAGGGAAAGAACCAGGGCAATATCGGCGTTTTACAGGAAAGAATATCCGAAACTTGGCGAGGAACTGTCCGATTCGCGGTATTGCGTCCGTAAACTGAAAGACGCGTTCATGTACAGGGGACCTGTGCTGGAATGGTATTTACGCATAAAGATGAAAATAGAGGACGCTTACTGCAGTTTCGACAGGCTGGTTCCGTCGAAGGGAAAGATTGTGGACGCCGGCTGCGGATATGGCTTTCTGTCATACGTACTGTCCATGAAATCGGCAGGCAGAGAAATCACAGGCATAGACTATGACGAGGACAAGATTGCAACCGCGGCTAACTGCTATATCAAAACGGACAGGCTCAATTTCGAATATGCCGATGTAACAAAGTATGATTTCGAACAGGCGGACTGTTTCATCTTTAGCGATGTGCTGCATTATATCGAACCGGAAGGCATAGCGGATAT
>JAISDR010000209.1 GCA_031264645.1 Prevotellaceae bacterium
CTCATCTCCGTTATGTTTTTGTTTTCCGTCGCTGTAACGATAAGTACGTGATGCTCTACCAGCAGGGACGAGCCGGAAGCCACGAACGGAGCCAGCAGCAATTCACTCATCGACTGCTCGAGAGAGGGTATCCATGTCATGGCAGGGTCGCCGCTGTAAACCAAATTGTTATACTCCAGACCGGTCAAATAGGAGGCGACAGCGACAGGATTGTTGGCTTCGATATAGCAGCCGTCTCCGGATTTGCCGTTTTCATCCTTATCACTGCTTTTACTTATCTCTATCTCAACATACTGACCTGCATCAAGATTTAATGAGCCGGAAACGACTGTTCCTCCGACGTGGGTAACTTTTGTCCCGTCTTTCGACGCCAAAACTCTTACCCGTTCTTTTCCCCGTATGGTCGCCGGCACCATGTACGAAGTACCCCATACGGTTTCGGGAAATAGCTGCTCGTATAAACAGTCGCAGGCAACTGTATTCTCCGGAACATATACGCACGAATTTGTTGTGAAGTAGGCAATGGGCTTGTCCGCGCTTATGTGGCTTCCTGTTGCATCAGCAGTAAAATATTGAGAATAAACATCTCCCCTGTCCAAAGTACTTTTATATGTCCCGTTTTCGTATATTTTTGTATCGTCTTCTGTTGCAGTAAGGGTATATCCGTCCGTGCCGTTATGCACGGGAGTATACGAGATATGGTAATACGAGTTTCCAAGTGATTTTACGGGTAATACGGCAGTTGCATCCGTCGAGCGTTCCAGCAGGTTTATCGCATAAATCGAAATATCTTCGTCCGATTCTATGTGAAGCGACTTGTTGGTTTTGCCGTTTGTATTTGAATAAACAGCCATCCTCTCCTTTTCGGATAAATCGCGGGTATAAACGCTGCCGGCAAGCAGATTGACGGTTGAGGAAGTTCCCAGATTTGTGAATGTAAATGTAACTTCACTCGCCTTTACCGTTACAACCCTGATTTGAAAAGTAAGCACGACATGCGAGCTTTCAATATTATCCCCGAACGAAACCCAGAAATCCCTTCCCTGCATAGCGTTCTGTGCCTGAACGGACACGCAGTATAACAGCGAAAGAAATATGTAAACGCAATACTTCATACTTTTCTACAGTATTCAATAAATAACAATACAAAAGTATGAAAAAAGTTTTATTTGAACGCATTATTAAGGAATGTAAGATAAGCAGGATACTGCGAAGGTAGACGGTTTTTATATTGATATTTATCCCTTGCGGGGAATTGAAATGAGGACAGTGAAGCAATCCAGAAATTTCCGGATTGCTTCACTGCGTTCGCAATGACGAACACACATTAGGGCGAACACACAGGTTCGCCCCTGCATGTCGTTATTTCGCATACCTTAATTAATCTGGTGAAATCCGTTGTGAAAAAAGAATACCCTGCCTCCCTGCCTTTCGGCCTGCGTTGCATCTCTCAGACGCAATAATGTTCCTCGCGGGACTTTCAGCTTTTGACTGTTTACATTCAGTTTGCCCAGTGACTGCCACTCTGTTCCGTTCCAGCAGGATACGTCAAAATGATCGTTACGCGGAAAATACCGTATTTCTCCGATCTGTTTCGGTTCGCCGAAATCAAGTCCGATCCAGGGGGCATCCTTGCGATCGTAGAATGTCGCCAAATCTCCGTCGAAAGCATTGTTGATATTTGTTACTCCGGGCTTGCCGTTCCGTATTCCTGTTGGAATCCCGGAAAGTTTTTTCCTGTCTGTTCCATAGATGCCGATTTCGGAAACATTGCAGTAGCTTTTCGGAGGAGGAAGGTAGCGTATATATCGGAATTTCTTCGTATTATTCAATTTCACCCTGTTGTAATTCAATCCGTCCGGCAGCGTGTTTACTGCATGAAGCCTTACCGCATCCGAAAAATCACTTTCGTTCGCGGCTTCGAATACGCCGTGCAGCATGCGTTCCGCCCAGGTATTGACAGCTATTTTATTATGCATTTTGATTCCGGATAATAAAAGCGTATCATACTGTGTCGAACCGGTTTCGAAAAAACGTGGGATTCCGACAGTATCAAGCCTGAACGGGTTTCCTGCAGGTGTTAATATACCGCTGTTATAATATACCGGCAAATAAATTATGTGAATGCCCACGCCGGGAAACAGAACTGTCGTCCCGTCCGGTTTTTCCCGCCCTGTAATTTTCCATTCCACGTCCGAATTTAACATTGCAAGATAGACATATTCTTTTGAGGCTCCGTCGGGAGGCGGAGAATTTAACGGTACTCTGATATCGCCGAATCCCCGATACTCCGGTGATACATCTTTGAAACAGTTATCCTGATACATCGGGGGAATTGCTGAAATGTCTTCCCGTATGGAATCCTGCATTTTAAATGTTTTTCTGAAAACTTTAGCCTGAATGAAAGTCGTTCCCTGATGGGGTTCTCCGGGAACGGTTTCCGTTCCCATAAAGGAAATGTACTTACCCGAACTGTCGCGAACCGCATTCCACGAATGACCCGAGTCTATATACGGGTACATTGGGGTATAATCCCGTGCAACGGGAATACCGAGAGCGCGCATTGCAAATATGGCTGTAGCCGATATTCCCTCGCAGGTGCTTCTTGTCGTGGCCATCAGTCCGGAATAGTTCATTGGTATGAAATCCCTGTCCATCCTGAATCCCGGCAACAGTCTGTTAACTCTCCCGCATGCTTCGACAGCGGAAATATCCGGCTGTTCTTTGAACGAATTATTTATGCCGGCAAAACCTGCAAGCGCTTTGGCACGCCAGTTCTCGAGAGGTTCGGTATTTACCCTGTACGGCAAAATATCCTCGCAGAACACGTCGAACGGAATGTGTTTGCACCAGGGCTGCTCCTCCCAAACTTTGAATGCCAGGTCGATATTGTTAATCAGATAGTCGCCGGTTATATATTTTACATCCTCACGGACAATCAATTCTCCAAGCCCGTATGTATCCATAACCATTCGCCTGTCCGACGAGCTTGTCCATCTTAAGAGTACTGCAGCAACACTTTCCACAGGAGCGTCATAATATTTTGAATGTTTCCCCTGCATATTTTCAATCAGAAATTCGGCAGCCCGAAGTTTCAGGCTGTCGGCAGGCCTGCGACTGTAATGTTTTAAAACTTTTTCCAGTTCGCTGCGGTTATCTCCCGCCTGCTGCAAAACATTATTTATTTCGGGAGTATATGGCGAATGACCGGCCTGATACCTGGAAAACCAAATCCAGGCGTTGAATACGGCAAATATAATAATGATCGGCAGAATGAATTTGTTGAGTAATTTTGAATTATTGTTAAGCATGAGTTCTTAGTTTTTAGTTTTTAACTCGTCTCCGGCAGCGCCCAGCGAAAACGCTTCCTCGTCGGAGAGCGCCCTGTTGAATATTGCCACTTCCGACACATCCATGTCACTGTCGTTACCGGTATCGTCGGCGAAAAGCAGCAGGCCCTCTTTCGACCAGGACAGTCGGCCGTCACGTATCAGCTGTTCGGCTCTGTAACCGGCAAATACCAGCTCTCCGTTCAGGTAAAATTTCAGCGACTGTCCCAAACGGGCGGATATTACCAGCCTGTACCATTCGTTTTCACGGAGAGGAGGGTCTATCCGGCAGTCAAACTGCGATATGCCGAAACGAAGCATGTCGGAAAACAGGAATACATCGAAATCTTCAGTATTGTCCATATTGGTCTGGAAAAAACCGTGTGCGCCTTCTCCCGACAGTTTTACATCCATCAGTATGGTATATTCATTGATGTTTTTGCATGTATCATTATCACTGTGAAGTATCCCGTGCGTACATTTGAAATAGCTGCGGCGCGGAACTCTGACGGCATTTTTTCCGGCTTTGGTACCTGCCACCCGTTTCATTCCGGCAGTGGAAAGTTCCCCCTTTGCTTTTGTCGTCTGTCATCCTGTAAGCCTCCAAATCTTTGCCGACAGCAGCTTTTCCGTAATTGGCCGTATCTTCGAACAGCCACCGGCCGGTTAGATTGTCTGAGATTTCGATATTTGCCGGTTTGTATCTGACATTGCGCCAGCGGGGATATGCCGCATGCGATTCTGTCGAATCATGTTTGTAATGTTCAAAATAAATAACTTTGCCACTGTCTGTCAGAAAAAACGGCTGATTGAAAGGCTTCTGTTCGCCATTTTCATATATAACGGGAAGATACAGCATGTTTGCTCCGGGCAGGGCAAAATGATATGCGCCATTATGGTATTTTCCCGGGCAGACAGGCGTCCACTCCGACGACGGGCCGGCTATGCACAGGCAGGCATATTCCGGCGGCCGGTCTGCGAGTTCTGTTTCCGGCAGTATGGGAATGTCAATATCTGCCATCCTGCCGTATTCCGGCGTTACGTCAATAAAACTGTCAGGCGAATAAAGGATGCCGGAGGGGATATTTGCGGAGTGTGCCTGCCGTCGAAAAGTGTGCCTCAATACCTGTGTTACAAGCCAGTCGGCGCCCGGAGTCCAGCTGGCCGGCGAATGTTTGGCTGCCACAAATGGTATATGCCGGCCGGCGCTGTCGCACACGATATTCCATGCACACCTGTTGTTAAGCGAAGGCTGCAGCATCGTTTCCAGTGTAACAGGGATTCCCATGGCCCGCATCACAAAAGCGGCTAAAGTCGCCTGA